>JAKLIT010000117.1 GCA_022709465.1 Candidatus Omnitrophota bacterium
CGTAGGCTACCAGCCGAACCTCGGCACCGAAATGGCCGAACTGCAGGAAAGGATCACTTCCACGAAACGCGGGTCCATAACATCGGTGCAGGCCATTTATGTCCCGGCGGACGACCTTACCGACCCTGCCCCGGCGACAACATTTTCCCATCTCGACTCCACGACCGTACTTTCGCGCAAGATATCGGACCTCGGCATATATCCCGCAGTCGACCCGCTCGATTCGACGTCGAGGATACTCGACCCGAGGATACTCGGCGAGGACCATTACAACACCGCGAGGGACGTGCAGAAGATACTCCAGAGGTATAAGGACCTGCAGGATATCATCGCCATCCTCGGCATAGACGAGCTCTCGGAGGAGGACAAACAGATCGTTTCACGCGCGAGGAAGGTCCAGAGGTTCTTTTCGCAGCCGTTCTTCGTCGCGGAAGCATTCACCGGGCTTAAAGGAAAATACGTGAAGCTCGAAGACACCATAAGGGGCTTCAAGATGATCATAGAGGGCAAACTCGACGACCTTCCCGAACAGGCGTTCTTCATGGTGGGCACCATCGAGGAAGCGATAGAGAAGGCCGCAAAACTCAAGAGCGACAGCGAGCAGACCGATGCCAGATAAGTCCTTCAAGATAAGCATAGCCACGCCCGAAAAGTCTCTCTTTGACGGTGAGGCATCATCGTTGATAGCGCCCGGGAAATCCGGGTATTTTGGCGTGCTTGTCGACCACGCCCCTCTCATAGCGCTGCTTGGCCCCGGTAAGATAACGATAAAGTACGGCGCTTCTGGGGTCACTGTTTTCGACTGTAAAAGCTCCGGAATACTGGAAGTGCTGAAGAACAACGTTAGTATACTTGTGGATGACGCGGAGAAGACAGAATGAACCATATGCTGCAGTTACTGCTTGTGTTCGGGATAATAATAGCGGCGGCAAAATTGATCGGGAGCTTAAGCGCCGCGATAAAGCAACCTCCGGTATTCGGCGAAATACTGGTGGGTCTATTGCTTGGGCCGAGCGTCCTCAATATGATGGGCTGGCCCATATTCGTAGCGCACGGGACGGAAGCCGTCCCTGCCGTCGGAGAAGTGGTTCATGACGTCGCGGAGATAGGCGTCATTTTACTCATGTTCATAGCCGGGCTCGAGACCGACCTGAAGGGCATAATCGCCGTCGGGAAGAACGCCTTCTGGGCGGCGGCTGGCGGGGTCATCCTGCCCATGGGCATCGGGACATGGTTCTCCATGCAGATGGGTTTTCCGTTCGCAGAATCCGTATTTATAGGTACAATACTGACGGCGACGTCGGTCTCCATCACGGCCCAGACACTGCTTGAGATAGGCGCGCTCAAGACGAAGGAGGGTTCGACTATACTCGGCGCCGCAGTAATAGATGACGTGATGGGCATCATAGTTTTGTCGCTCGTCGTTGCGTTCTCGATAAATCCGCCTCAGGCATCCGGCAGCGTATCTTCGGCTGTATTGCCGGTGGCCGGGCTAGGGCTGCAGATCGCGCTCTTCTTCGCAGCAGCCATATTTATAGGCGCAAAATACTTCGACAGGATACTTGATTTCGCCGTTAAACTGACATCTTCACACGCGTTATTCGCAATGGCGCTTGTCATATGCTTTTTCTATGCGATAGGGGCAGAGCATTTCGGCAAGGTCGCCGCGATAACGGGTTCATATATCTGCGGAGTCATGATGGCCAGGTCGAAGCATTTTGAGAAGATAGAAAGCTCGGCCAAAACATTTGCATACCCGTTTTTTGTCCCGGTATTTCTCGTCGATATCGGCCTGCGCGCTAACGCGCGCGAACTCGGCGGGGACATCCCCTTTGTTCTTGGGATCGTACTGATAGCGATCATAACGAAAGTGGCCGGATGCATGGCGGGAACAAGAGTTACGGGGTTCAATAACAGGGAATCTTTAAGGGTTGGCATAGGGATGGTATCGAGGGGCGAGGTCGGGCTTATTGTAGCCGGTTACGGGCTTGGGCATGCCATAATACAAAAGGACGTTTTTTCGGCGATGGTAATAATGGTTCTCATCACGACACTTGTAACGCCCCCGCTTTTGCGCATGGTATTCCCCAGGAAAAAATTGATAGAGCTGTAGGATTTACTTCCTGCTGCCAGGTTTTACGATGGGCAGGCCCGCCTTGCATAACGGGCACTCTTCCGGGCGGAATGCGTCTATCTTTAATCTGGCAAGTGACTTGAACGGCGCGTTGAATTTCGCCTTCCCTGCCGACCTGTCAATGATAGCCCCTACCCCGACGACCTTAGCGCCTAAGCCTTCGACAAGGTCCGCCACTTCGCGCGCGGAACCTCCGGTAGTTGTCACGTCCTCTATCACGATGACCCTCTCCCCGGGAGAGAGCGTGAAACCGCGCCTTAAGGCCATCTTGCCGTCTTCCCTCTCGGCGAATATGCCTTGTATCCCGAGCGCGCGGGCGACTTCATATGCGGCTGTTATGCCTCCGATGGCAGGGCCTATTACGACGCCGGCTTTACTGCCCTTGAACTTATTCGCTAATTCCTTGCATAATTTGGCGGACATCTTCGTGTCGGCTAATACCAAGGCGCATTGCATATAATATTCGCTGTGCAGGCCGCTCGAGAGCTTAAAATGGCCTTTGTGGAACGCGTTGCACTTCCTGAATATGTCCAAAACGTCCTTCTGGTTCAACCTTTCATCTCCTTTATTATGTCCTTAGCCGCGCTTACCGGGTCTTTCGCTTCGATAACAGGCCTTCCCACCACTATATAATCCGCGCCGGCTTTTACCGCGTCCGCTGGTGTCATTATTCTCTTCTGGTCGCCTTTTTCCGAGCCGGCGGGGCGTATCCCCGGAGTGACTATGACGAAATCCTTCCCGAGGTTCTGCCTTATGAGCGACGTTTCGTTCGGCGAAGCGACAACCCCGTCGAGCCCGGCGTCTTTAGCGAGCCTGGCGAGGGCTATGACCTCCTCGCCTATCTTCCTGTCCACCCCTATCTCTCCTATCGACGCCTGGTCCATGCTCGTCAGGACGGTTACTCCCAGAAGTATGGGCCTGTTGCCCGAACCCGCGGCCGCAGCGACTTCTGCCGCCGCCGAAGACGCGGCTGACATCATCTCGGAACCGCCCATCGCGTGGATATTCATCATGAACACGCCTAACCTTGCGGCCGACCTTACTGCGTGCGCCACCGTATTCGGTATGTCGTGGAATTTTAGGTCGAGGAAGACCTTTGCCCCTTTATCGTGGACCATTTTAACGGCATCCGGCCCGTAAGCCGTGAACAATCCCATGCCCACCTTGAAAACGCACACTGCCGGACTGAGCTTCTTCACCATCAGTGCGGCCTCGTCGAGCGTTTTCACGTCGAGGGCCACTATAAGCTTGTCTCCAGCCGTTACGTTTTTAGGCATCCGGTCAGTTCCTTTATGTTCTTTATCTTCCTGTCGCGCATGTATTTCTCTATGCCGCTTATTATTCCTGTCGTCGCCGACGGGTCCACGAAGTTCGCCGTTCCGACCTGCACCGCGGCGGCCCCGGCTATTATGAACTCAAGCGCGTCATCGCTGTCCATTATCCCGCCCATGCCTATTACGGGGACCCTGACCCTGCGGGCTGTCTCCCACACCATGCGAAGCGCGATCGGTTTTATCGCGGGCCCGCTGAGCCCTCCGACGATGTTTCCGAGCACAGGCATACGTGAATCGATATCTATCGCCATTCCGGTGAAAGTATTGACGAGCGACACCGCGTCCGTGCCGGCTTCCTGCGCCGCGAGCGCTATCTCGCTTATATCCTTCACGTTCGGGGAAAGCTTCGTAATCACCGGCTTGCGGGTGGATTTCCTTACCGCCCTTACGACATCCGCCGCCGAGCCGGGCTCCTTCGAGAATTCAAGGCCGCCCTTAACGTTCGGGCAGGAGATATTTATCTCTATGGCATCCGCCCTCTTTACCCTATCAAGCTTCGCGGCCATCCGCGCGTAATCCTCTACGCAGTGCCCCGCGATCGACACGACCACCGCGGTCTTCAGTTTATCCAGGAACGGCATCTTATCTTTTATGAAGGCATCTACGCCGTCATTCTGTATGCCTATGGAGTTCAGCATGCCCGAAGGCGTCTCTACCATGCGTGGGGGCGGGTTGCCTTCCCTCGCCTTAAGCGTCACCGATTTGGTTACTATTGCGCCGAGGGCGTTGAGGTTGACGAGGCCCTTATATTCTTCACCCGATCCGAAAGTGCCTGAAGCGGCCATGACCGGGTTCTTAAGTTCCAGCTCGCCTATCCTGACCTTCAGCGATGGTTTTACCATATCATCTCTTCCAGTTTGAATACCGGCCCGTCCT
>JAKLIT010000118.1 GCA_022709465.1 Candidatus Omnitrophota bacterium
TCCAGAAGATACAGGAATCCGACATGATAATGATACCGGACCCGACATCGGCCGTGGTCGACCCGGTATGCGAGGTCCCGACGCTCAGCATCATATGCGACATCTATGACCCGCTGAACCGCAGGCCGTATTCGCGCGACCCGCGCTATATCGCGAAGAAGGCCGAGAAGTACCTCAAGGACACCGGTATAGCCGACAGCATCTATTTCGGGCCTGAGGCGGAGTTCTTCATATTCAACGATGTCCGCTTCGACCAGAACGAGAACTCGGGCTACTATTTCATCGATTCCGACGAGGGCGACTGGAACACCGGCCGCAAGGAGGACCCGAACCTCGGGTACAAGGTGCGTTTTAAGGAAGGTTATTTCCCTGTCCCGCCGCATGATTCCCTGCAGGACCTCAGGAGCCGCATGATACTCAAGATGAAGGAAGCGGGCCTGAACATCGAGGTCCACCATCACGAGGTGGCGACAGCCGGCCAGTGCGAGATAGACATAAAGTTCAACAAGCTCACGAAGATGGCAGATGACCTGCTGATGTACAAATACATCATCAAGAACATGGCCAAGAAGAACGGAATGGTCGCGACATTCATGCCTAAGCCGCTCTTTGCCGACAACGGCTCGGGCATGCATTGCCACCAGAGCCTCTGGAAGGACGGCACGAACCTGTTCTTCGACAAGAACGGCTATGCGCTATTGAGCCAGACCGCGAAGTATTATATCGGCGGCCTGCTGAAACACGCGAACAGCCTCATGGCGTTCTGCGCCCCGACGACGAACTCCTATAAGAGGCTCGTCCCGGGATACGAAGCGCCCGTCAACCTCGTCTACTCGGCCCGCAACCGCTCGGCCGCCGTACGTATCCCGATGTACAGCGACAGCCCGAAGTCGAAGAGGATCGAGTTCAGGCCCCCGGACCCGTCATGCAACGGCTACCTCGCCTTCAGCGCGATGCTTATGGCCGGCCTTGACGGCATCCAGAACAAGATAGACCCGGGCAAGCCGAACGATAAGGACCTCTTCGAGCTGGAAGGGGAAGAGCTCAGCAAGATACCGACCGTCCCGTCGTCGCTTCGCCGCGCTATAGACGCGCTCGAGGCGGACCACGATTACCTGCTTAAGGGCGGGGTTTTCACGAAGGACGTCATTGACATATGGATCGAATATAAGAGGAAGAAGGAGATCGACTCGGTCAGGATGCGCCCGCATCCGTACGAGTTCTACCTCTATTTCGACATCTGAGGCTTATTCGAGAGGGGGCCTATAGGGGCGGTCCTGAAAAGGGCTTGCTGGCTCCTCACCTTTAACAGGTGGCGGGACCGTCCCTGCTTCACTCCTCGAGAATGCGAGGTATCCCATGAAGACAAGGTTAGCGACGGGGACCAGCAGCAGCAAAGACAGCAATCCCGGCTTGCCTCTCGCCTCGGATATCCTGTACCAGATGTAGATCGATACAAGCACGTTGACGAACGGCACCAGGAACGCCAGCAGCCACAGGTAGCTCAATCCGCCTATCTTGCATGAAAGGAACAGGTTTGCCACCGGTATCCAGGCGAGCCATGAAGGTTCCGTACCGGTCTTCCGGGCGATGATCTGCAGGCATAGCGAACAGAATATGTAAATGGCAAGGCCTGCCAGCAGTATTATCCCGAGGAAAGCCATAGCCATTGCCATCAATCCTGCCCCGAGTATTACGCGTTCTTCTTTAGAAAGCTCTGTCTCCGGGAAGGCCGTCTCCTCTTCAGCGGCGGGGGACTCTTCAGTTGCTACGGGTACGGGCCCGGGTTCAACGGCAGGCGTTTCGGCAGCGGGCGTTTCAACGGCGGGCTTCGCTTCAACCGTTTGCCCGTTTATCTCCTGTATATCCGCCAGGTCATAGGTCATCTCGGTGACACCGAAGATCTCGACGGTCACGGACCCGTCGGCTATCGACTTGATAGTTCCCTCGACTATTTTGCCGGATTTGAACGATAAGGTATCGGCCCACAGGTTCGCGGACAAAAGCAGCATTACGGCGCATGACAGGATGGTTTTTCTCAAGAATAGTTCCCCTTTTTCGATGATTTTATCCTAATAAGGGCACAAAAGCAATAAAATTTCTTTACTTGCTTTTTTGGGAATTTTTGTTATAATAAGAGGCTAAATTAGAGAGGTGAAAATGGACCCGATCCGCTTTGCGATGGCCCAGATCAATCCGACCGTGGGCGACCTCCAGGGCAACAAAGAAAAGATCATTAAGTACATAAGTGATGCAAGATCATTGGGTTGCGACATAGTGATCCTCCCTGAACTGGCTTTGACCGGATACCCTCCCGAAGACCTGCTTTTAAAGCCCCAATTCATAGATGATGCCGCCAAGGCCCTTAACGATATAGTCCATAAGACGGATAACATCATAGCCGTAGTCGGCTGTCTCGACAAGGGCAAGGACGGCATATATAATTCGGCCGCCTTGATACGCGACAAGGAGCTCGTCCACATATACCATAAGATAATGCTGCCGAATTACGGCGTATTCGACGAAAAACGCTACTTCAAGCCCGGAGACGAGTCCTTTATCTTTAAATTCGAAGGCCTGAAGATAGGCCTGAACATCTGCGAGGACATCTGGGAAGGCAACGGCCCCGCCAACTTCGAGGCGACGGATATGGGCGCCCAGGTCATGATAAACATCTCGGCTTCACCCTACCACTCGGGCAAGCTACAAGAGCGCGAGAACATGCTTGTAAAAAGGGCCCAGGATACCGCGTCGATAATCCTGTATGATAACCTCGTGGGCGGCCAGGATGAGCTTGTTTTTGACGGCGGCAGCATGATCATCGGATGGAAGGGCAGTGTGCTCGCCCGCGGCAAGCAGTTCGAGGAAGATATAGTGCTTTTCGACCTTAATGTCGAGGAGTACCTGAAATACAGGAAAGCGCCGAAGAGGAAAGGCGCGGCCGGGGATTACAAGAGCAAGGAAGTCTCCCTGAAAAAATGCGAGGTCAAGATCAGGCCCCCGTTCCCGCCCCGCAGGACCGAGAAACTCGGAAGCATCGAAGAGATCTACAAGGCGCTCGCGGCCGGCACAAGGGATTATGTCCTAAAGAACGGTTTCAAGAAGGCGGTCGTCGGGGTCAGCGGCGGGATCGATTCCGCGCTCGTCGTGTGCATAGCTGCCGACGCGATAGGCAAGGAGAATGTCACCGCGGTCACGATGCCTTCGATGTATACGAAGGAAGAGACGCGGCTCGATGCCGTGGCTGTGGCCAAGCACCTCGGCGTAAAGGTCCTGACGATGCCGATAAGCGTGCTCTATCAGTCGTATATGAGGATACTTAAGAAGGAGTTCAAGGACGCGAAACCGGACATAGCCGAAGAGAACCTGCAGGCAAGGATACGCGGAAATATCCTCATGGCGCTTTCGAACAAGTTCGAATGGCTTGTCCTCACGACCGGTAACAAGAGCGAGATGTCCACCGGATACTGCACGCTCTACGGTGACATGGCAGGGGGTTTCGCGGTGCTCAAGGATGTACCGAAGACGGTCGTCTACCAGCTTGCCGAATACAGGAATGCGGTGGCGAGGAAAGAGGTAATACCGGCGACCACCATAAAGAGGGCGCCGACGGCCGAATTGAAGCCGAACCAGAAGGACCAGGATACGCTTCCTCCGTATCACGCGCTCGACGCGATACTGAAGCTCTACGTCGAAGAGGACAAGTCCGCCGCGGAGATAGTAGCGCAGCGTTTCGACCCGAAGACCGTAAAGAAGGTCATTGCGATGGTGGACAGGAACGAATATAAGAGGCGCCAGAGCCCGCCCGGCGTAAAGATAACGCCCAAGGCCTTCGGCAGGGACCGCAGGATACCGATAACGAACAAGTATTAAAAAGGAGAGTCCAAGATGGCTACAAGGTCGGTGAAGGACAAGGAATATGTTCTGAAGATGGCCAAAGAGGCCAACGTGAAGTTCATCAGGCTCTGGTTCACAGACATACTCGGTTTCGTGAAGTCGTTCGCGATAACCGTCGAAGAGCTCGAGGGAGCGCTCGAAGAGGGCATGGGATTCGACGGCTCCTCGATAGAGGGTTTCGCGCGCATCGACGAATCGGACATGATGGCCAGGCCCGACCCGAACACGTTCTGCCTCATTCCCTGGAGGCAGAAGGATGATTTTGCCGTCGCGAGGATGTTCTGCGATATCGTCAGGCCCGACGGGAGCCCGTTCGAGGGCGACCCGAGGTATATCCTGAAGCAGAACCTCAAGCGCGCCGCGAAGCTCG
>JAKLIT010000119.1 GCA_022709465.1 Candidatus Omnitrophota bacterium
GGTATATTTTATCAGAGTCGTCTCCGGAGCACAAAACGAAGGAGGTTCGCATGCTTGAAGGATTATTGACGGGGTTAAAAGACCCGAATATCGTATATCTCCTGCTCGTGATCGGCTTTTACGGCATAATATTCGAGATAGCCACGCCGGGCGTGTCGGTCGGCGGCATCATAGGAGTCACGGGACTTGTGCTCGCGTTCGTCGGGATGAACTCGCTGCCCGTGAACTATACGGGCCTCATACTGATGCTGCTGAGCTTCGTATTCTTCATCCTCGACGTCAAGACGCCGACGCACGGCATAATGACCGTATGCGGCATACTTGCCCTTACGATCGGCTCGCTGATATTGTTCAAGACGGATCCGCAGTTCACGAGTTTGTCGAAGGCGCTGATAGCGGCGATAGTGATCAGCACTACCGCCCTGATGGTATTTGTCCTGCCGCTGGTGATCAAGGCCCAGGTGCGGAGGGCATCATCCGGCACGGAGAGCCTGTCCGACGCTACGGGCGAGGCAAAGACGGACCTTGCGCCCAAGGGCATAGTGCACGTGAAGGGTGAGGAATGGTACGCCGAATCGCTCGAGGGAACGATCAAGGCGGGTGAAAAGATAAAGATCAAAACGGTTGACGGACTGGTCGTTAAAGTGGAGAAAGCGAGGTAACAGATGGCTATTACGGGTTTTGTGCTTTTCTTTATCCTTATAGTAGGCCTTATTATCCTGTCGAACTCGATCAAGATCGTCAGGGAATACAAGCGCCTTGTGGTCTTCCGCCTCGGCCGTTCCGTGGGCCAGCGCGGCCCCGGCATCGTATTCCTGATACCGATAATTGACCAGGCGATAAGCGTCGACCTGCGCGAACTCTTCCTCGAGATACCGCAGCAGACCTGTATTACGAAGGATAACGCCCCGATATCCATCGACTTCCTTATATACTGGAAAGTCGTGGACCCGGACCTCAGCGTCATAAAGGTCGGCAACTTTGCGGCAGCATCGCAGGGTATCGCGACGACCACCCTTAGGGCCGTCGTCGGCGATATCGCGCTTGACGAGGTGCTCTCGAAACGCGAACAGATAAACCAGATACTGCGCCAGAAGCTCGACGAGGTCACGGAGCGCTGGGGCGTCAAAGTAACTACCGTCGAGATCCGCGAGATCATGCCGCCTAAGGACGTCTCGGACGCGATGATCAAGCAGATGTCCGCCGAGAGGACCCGCCGCGCCGTAGTCACCGAGGCCGAGGGTACGAAGGCGGCCGCTATCACGGTCGCCGAGGGCGAGAAGCAGTCCGCGATACTTAAGGCCGAGGGCGACAGGCAGTCGGCTATATTAAGGGCGGAAGGTTTCGCGCTCGCGCTAGGAAAGATATTCGACGTCGCGAAAGGCGTCGACTCGAAGACATTATCCCTTCAGTACCTCGAAACACTGAAGGCGCTGGGCCAGAGCCCCGCTACGAAGTATATCTTCCCGATGGAGTTCATGAACCTGCTTGAGCCGTTCGTGAAGAATACTAAAGAGGCGTTGAAATAAGCTATTGCCGGGGTGTTGGAACTGGCATACAAGTCAGTCTCAAAAACTGATGTCCGTAAGGGCATGAGGGTTCAACTCCCTCCCTCGGCACCACTATTTCCCGCTTACGGGAGTTATGAAATGTCCCGCATTCAGCCGTGCAGAATTTCATAGAAATTCTGCCGGTGTCTTGAATGCGGGACTTATCTTGCCCCGGCCTGCTTTAGGATCGGGATTATCTCTTTCCTGCCCTGGGATACCGCTTCCTGCAGGGGCGTCCTATAAGCACCAGCGCATCCGCTGCAGTATTTCTTATTCACATCTGCGCCTTTAGAGATGAGCAGTTTCGCTATATCCTTCTTATCGAACAGTATGGCCATAATCAAAGGGGTCTTCCCGCTTGGGCCGGCGTCATTTATGCGCGCTCCCTTCGAGATTAGCAGCTCCGTGTTTTCCATGTTCCCGCTGAACACCGCAAGGGTTAAAGGCGTCCATCCGTATTTCCCTTTCTCGTTAACATCCGCCTTGCCTTGGATAAGCGCCTTGACAGCTTCATTCCGGTTATTATCCACCGCTATCATCAATGCGGTTTGGCCTTTCTCATCCGTCCCGTGTGTTGAAGCACCGTAAGAAAGCAGAAGTTTAATGAGATCGGCGTTCCCGGCGAGAGCCCCAATCATCAACGGCGTCCTGCCGTTTGCGTCCTTCACATTCAAATTTACCCTGGACTTTACCAACTTCTCTATCTTTTTAGTATCGTTCCCTTTTATCGCTTCGATTAAGTCTTTTGAATCTGCCGCGGCAAACGAGGAATTACCGGCCAATAGGGATAAAAATAAGGCAATCGCGGTCAGGCTGCTATTTTTTGACATCCGTTGACCCTCCTTTTGTATCTAAACCCTTATAGGAAGAATTACCACCGGTATCCCCTCGTGGTAGAACTTCCTCTGCATCGAGAATACGGTGTAGTTATGGAGCAACCTGGTAAGGAATGTCTCTTTCGGGAAGACGATCTGGCCGCCGAAGAAGACGGCCTGGGGATATTTCTCTGTCAGCTTGAGCGCAAGGACCGAGGCCTCCTGCACAACGTCAGTGCCCAGGGCGAATATTCCTTCGGCATGATAACCGTGCTCCCCGACGAACTTAACATACCTGTCTATCTCGCTTTTCGCGTGGGCTTCCAGTTTTTCAAGCTCTTCCGCTCCCTTGAAATTGCCTGCGTCGATGACGCCTATCTGCAGGAATACGAAATTCTTGAATGAATCCCCGAACAGCCTGAATATATTGAAAAGCGTGTGCAGGCCTGTCCCGTTGAAGCCGTTGACTAGCAAGACCGCCGTCTTTGCCTCCGGGTCGAACTCGCCTTTCTCCTTCTTTGTTATGCCGGGTATATTCTCGGCGCTCGAGAAACCGGCCGCCATGACAAGGCTGTCAAGGCGCTTCAGCAATTTCGCGGTGTTCTCATAATGCTTCTTTATCCCGATGACAAAGAGCACAAGCGTGCCGGTGACAAAAAGCGTTATCCATCCGCCCTCGTTGAATTTTATTATAGTGACCGACAGCAGTATGAACGCGGTAAGGGCGAGGCCGACACCGTTGACCGCGAGTTTCCTGCGCCAGTGGTCCAGCCTTTTGCGGTTGCTCCACCAGTACCGCACCATACCCATCTGCGAGAGAAGGAACGTTATGAAAACGTTTATACTATAAAGGACTACGAGCAACGCCACCGAACCGCGCGTGGCAAGCATCATTATCAGGGCGGCTACCCCCATTATCATAACGCCGTTCTGTGTGACGAAACGGTCGCTCAACGTCGCGAACCTCGACGGGACCCACCTGTCGAGCGCCATGTTCGCGAGTATCCGCGGACCCCCGATAAAACCGGTCTGCGCGGCGACGAACAACAACAACGCTTCCGATACCAGAGTTACCAGTATGAACGGAACTCCCCAAGCCCTGCTCCACGGGGCCGTCACGCTCTCCAGCAATACGGCATTTATCGTCTTGCCTTCCTGGAACTGTACCCTGTAGAGGATATACGCGAGCATGAGCCCGAGGACCGTCACGGCAAGGGATATCGCCATATAATTCATCGTGCGCTTGGCTGTCTGGACCCTCGGCTCGCGAAGCATAGGCAGCGAATTGCTTACGGCCTCGATACCGGTATAAGTACCGGCACCCATGCTGTATGCCCTCATCACGAGCAGTACCATTCCCATCATCCCCAGCTCCGCCGAAGTCGTATAAAGGTCGGCTTTCGTAGCCGACACGACCTCCGGGAAATTCATCATATGTGTCACCAGCGCGTAAAGGATGAGCAACGCGTGGGTCACGACGAACGTCAGGAATATGGGCATTAGGACCGAGACCGACTCCTTTATTCCCCTGAGGTTCAAGACTATGAGGAAAAACACCACCGCGGAAGCGAAGACGAGCTTATACGGAAGATAGCCGGCCGGAAGGAAGCTGAACAATGCGTCCGCGCCGCTCGCGACTGAGACGGTGATAGTGAGCACGTAATCGATAAGGAGCGCGCAACCGGATACCATACCGGTGCGCGGCGAAAGGAGCTTGCTTGCTACGAGGTAACCTCCGCCGCCCGACGGGAACACCTCTATAAGTTGCGAATAGCTCGCGCTTATAACGAAGATCGTGATGGCCGTGGCCAGCGCGACAAATATCCCGAGGTACATGTGCCCTTGCAGCGCGATGAACGCTTCCTGCGGGCCGTAACATGAAGACGAAAGCC
>JAKLIT010000012.1 GCA_022709465.1 Candidatus Omnitrophota bacterium
GTCTCATTCGCACCCACCCTGTCACTTAGGAGAAGAGAGTGCTAGGGTGGGTAAAAATAAGACGGCTACGAATAGCGCTGAGTTTGTGGATTACATACGGCAGGCGGTGAGCGCGATGGCGGGGCATAAGATGCGGACGTTCCTGTCGGTATTAGGCATTTTGATAGGCGTAGCAGCAGTTATTGCGATGCTCGCTATAGGGCAGGGAGCGCAGGCTACGATCTCCAAACAGCTGTCTTCGCTGGGATCGAACCTGCTGATCGTATTGCCGGGATCGACGGTGATGCACGGCGTGGCCACGGGGACGGGCGCCGTGACGCGGTTCACTTTTGACGACGTCGACGAGATAAGGAAGATGACGGATTTCGTAAGCCGCATATCGCCGTCTGTGCAGGGCAAGGGGCAGGTAGTATTCGGCAACAAGAACTGGAATACAACGATCGAAGGCCAGGGCATCGATTATCCCGAGATGCGCTCGTCCGTTCCGGACATCGGAAGGTATTTCAACGAAAGCGAGCTGAAATTACGCGAGAAAGTGGCGGTCATAGGAAGGACGGTGGTCAGGGAGATATTCGGCGACGAGAACCCTATCGGCAGGACGATAAAGATCAACCTGCAAAATTTCAAGGTCGTCGGAATCCTGCCGGAAAAAGGCGCCGCCGGTTGGCGCGACCAGGACGATATGATAGTCATCCCGATAACGACGGCTATGTACAGGGTATTAGGCAAGGAATATATAGACACGATATCTGTGGAGGTAAGGGAGGCCGGGCAGATAGAGGAAGCGCAGGAAGCCATAAGGAAGCTCATAATCAAGGAGCACCGGCTAAGCAAGGACAATGAGGACTCTTTCCAGATAAGGGACATGTCCGAGTTCAAGAATATGCTTACATCGACGACGAAAACGATGTCGCTGCTTCTCGGCGCGATAGCGGCGATATCCCTGCTCGTCGGCGGCATCGGCATCATGAACATCATGCTCGTTTCCGTGACCGAGCGCACGCGGGAGATAGGCCTGCGCAAGGCGATAGGCGCGCGCAACCTGGATATCATGATACAGTTCCTTATCGAGGCCGCGCTGATAGCGTTCATCGGCGGCATCGCCGGCGTCGTGCTTGGCGCGGGCATCGCATCGCTTATCGCGTCCGTTGCCGGATGGGCGGTCGCATTGTCCGTTTCATCGATCGCGCTGGCTACGGGTTTTTCGCTTGCCATAGGGATCATTTTCGGCAGCTGGCCCGCGCACCAGGCAGCGCAGCTCAACCCGATAGACGCGCTCAGGTATGAATAATCCGCATATTTTCAGGTCGCTGCAATACAGGAATTTCCGGCTGTTCATAGCGGGGCAGAGCATCTCGACGATAGGCACATGGATGCAGTCGGTCGCGATGAGCTGGCTCGTTTACCGCATGACGGGATCGGCGCTGCTGCTCGGGACCGTCGCGTTCCTGTCGCAGATACCTACGTTCGTGCTGAGCCCGTTCGCGGGCGTCTTCGCCGACAGGTACAACCGGCATAAGATCGTAATAACCACGCAGGTCCTGTCGATGATACAGGCCGGCATCCTCGCAACACTGACGCTTTCAGGAAGCATCACCGTTTGGCAGATAGTCGCGCTGGGGTTCTTCCTTGGATGCGTAAACTCGGTCGACATCCCGGCGCGGCAATCTTTCCTTATCGAGATGGTCGAGAAGAAAGAGGTGCTTGGCAACGCGATCGCGCTCAACTCCGCGATGTTCAACGCGTCGAGGCTTATCGGCCCGACGCTGGCGGGCATCATCGTCGCTGTCGCGGGGGAGGGGATATGTTTCCTGGTCAACGCGCTTAGCTTCCTCGCCGTCATCGCGAGCCTGCTCATGATGAAACTTGACCGCGCAAAGCGCAGGTCACCCGAGATGCATGTGTTGCAGGAATTGAAGGAAGGCGTCATCTACGCGTACAACTCCCGCCCGATACGCAGGATACTGCTCCTGCTCAGCGTGATAAGCATGCTCGGCATGTCTTATATCGTGCTGATGCCGGTATTCGCGAAGGATATCCACCACGGCGGCGCGGACACGCTCGGTTTCATGATGGGGGCCGTCGGAGTCGGCGCGCTGGCCGCTACATTATGGCTCGCGTCGCTGAGGGAGCCGCCTACGCTCGAGAAGACCGTCCCTGCCGCGGCCACGATCTTCTCCGCGAGCATAATCCTGTTCGCGCTTTCACGTGTGCTTTGGGTCTCGATCGTCCTGCTCGTGGTCACGGGCTTCGGATTCCTTGCGACTACAGCGTCCTTTAACACGATCATCCAGAATACCGTCCACGATGACAAGCGCGGACGCGTGATGAGCCTCTACGCCATGGCTTTTATCGGAATGGCGCCTATAGGAAGCCTCCTTGCCGGCGCGATAGCGAACAAACTGGGCGCGACCGACGCCCTTCTTATCGGAGGGTTCGCCTGCCTCTTCGCCACGTTCGTTTTTTACCGCTTGACACACCCCCGCAATTAACGTAAAATACTCAGTTGCTTGCCTTTATAGACAACAAAAAGATAACCTATGAAAAAACAATCGATAATATTGATCGCGGCGGTATTTTGCCTGTGCCAATGGGCAACCCAGTGCAATGCCTGGGCATTCCGGCTCGGCAAGATCGAGATAAAGCCGCATGCCTCCGTCTATGAGACATACGACGATAACGTAACGTATGTCAAAGAGAACAAAATAAGCGATTATATCACGAAGCCGTCGGTCGGGGCCGCCATGATCTACGAAGGCAAGACGACCTCCATCATGGTCGACGGCAACTATTACCACGAATTCTACGCCGATAATTCCGGGTTCGATAACAACGGCGGGGACGTTTCCGCCGAATTGAATTCGGAGCTCTCGAAATTCGACAGGATATCCCTCAGGGATTCGTTCTCGAAGACATACGAGCCCCGCAGCTTCGAGGACCAGTTCGGTTTCATCGGCGGGCGTTACAGCTCGACGAGGAATCGCGTGGATTTCGGCTACGCGCGCGATGTCTCGCAGCATTTCGGGTTATCGACGCGCTATTCGAACGAATATAACACCTATTCCAGGGACGACATCGCTAAATCATTCCTGAACAGCGGCGGAGTAGAGGGCTCGTACATAGTCAGCTCCGACCTTACCTTGTTCACCGCATACGATTATTCACGCCGCGATTTCGACGAGGGCCCGCACGCTGCTACGAACACATGGACGGGCGGCTTCCGCAAGTTCCTTACCAAACAGATGTATATCGACGCGTCCACGGGCGTGGATTTCGTCAAGTCGTACAGCGGCAAGGATTACACTAAGCCGTTCGGCGTCATATCCCTGACGGACGATATAAACGACCGCACGAACGCCATCCTTTTATTCTCCAAACGCTACAACACGATATCCTACAATGAGGACATATTCGACCAGTGGCAGGTCTCCGCGTCGTTGAACAACGAGATCACGCAGAAGCTTAAGGGCACGGTCTCGGCGTTCTACGGCAGGGGCGAATATGTCAACTCCGGCCAGGTCGATGACCTTGTGGGCTCCAGCGCCGCATTGGAGTATGAGATAAACGATAAATGGAAGGCCAGGGCGGCGTATTCGTTCTCCAAGCAGGACTCGACCTCGATCTTCAGCGAATACCGCAAAAACACGGTCACGTTGGGCCTTTTAGCAGAATTTTAGGGAATGCTCAGACAACACTCCGATATATTCAAGAAACTGCTTATTTTAGCGGATATATGCCTCGCTGCGGCCGCGTTCATCGCGGCTTATTATTTAAGCAACGAGATGAAGGAGCTTTACCCGCTCAATGACTACCTGCGCCTGATGCCGTATTTTATCGGCATGTGGGTCGGGCTGCTTTATTTCCTCGGGATGTATAACTCGTTCAGGATGAAACCGCTCCCGGACGTGATATCGATAGTGTTCGAGGCGGCGTTCTTCGGGTTCGTCCTCTTCAGCAGTATCGTGTACGTAGTGAAACTGCATGACGTCAGCAGGGCGTTCGTCTTCATGATAATAGTCATCTCGGCCGTGTTCTTTGTCATACAGAAAATAATAATAGTAATGGCGTTCAAGCACCTCCGCAGCAAGGGGTATAACACCAGGAACGTCCTCATCGTCGGGACCGGAAGGCGCGCGCAGGATTTCGTCGGGAAGATAAAGACCCACAGCGAATGGGGTTTTAAGATAATCAAGATGATAGACGAGGACGAATTCGGCGACATGGCCAAGATACTGCACCGCAACGTCGTAGACCATGTCGTATTCGTGGTGCCCCGGTTGTGGTTCGAGAAGATAGAGGACCTCATCCACCTCTGCGAGACGGAGGGCATACCGGCGAGCGTCGTAGTCGACCTGTATGAACTGAAATTTGCGCGCGCGAAGCAGACCGATTTCCTTGGAACGCCGATGCTGACCTTCGAATCGGCGCCGGACAGGGTATGGGAGCTGCTGATGAAACGCGCGTTCGATGTAGTATCGTCGGCTATCGGGCTGGTCGTGTTGTCGCCGCTGTTTCTCGCGCTGGCCATAATAATTAAGGCCACGTCCGAAGGGCCGGTATTCTTCAGGCAGAAACGCTGCGGGCTCAACGGCCGCAGGTTCACGTTATATAAGTTCAGGACGATGGTGAAGGGCGCCGAGGAGAAACTGGCGGAACTCCAGAAGTTCAACGAGATGAACGGCCCCGTTTTCAAGATGAAGAGCGACCCGCGCGTAACGCCGATCGGCAGGTTCCTGCGCAAGTCGAGCCTGGACGAGCTGCCGCAGCTCTGGAACGTATTTAGCGGAGAGATGAGCATCGTCGGGCCGCGGCCGCCGATACCGGCGGAGGTCGATAATTACGACAACTGGCAGCGCCGACGGCTCAGCATGAGGCCGGGCATCACATGCCTCTGGCAGGTGAAAGGCCGCAACGAGATAACGGATTTCAACGAATGGATGCGCCTTGACCTTGAGTATATCGACAACTGGTCTATCTGGCTGGACCTTAAGATACTGTTCACAACGATACCCGTAGTTTTAATAGCGAAAGGAGCAAAGTGATGAAAGGACTGGCAATAGTTATATCCATAGCGGCAGTATGCGCGTTTGCGCAGCGCGCGGACGCGGATGAGGCCGCAAAATCGATGAACTTCGCGCAGCCGAAGGCGGCGATGCCCAGCGAGAAACCCCAGGCATCGGCGAATAACGCGCAGGATGTCCCGCAGACGGCCGCGGCCGAAGAGGCGCCTGCGCCGAAATCCGCGGATTATACCATCGGCAACGAGGACGTCCTCGATATCGCGGTATTGCAGCCCGAGCAGCTCGCGCTGACGGTAACGGTATCGCCGGACGGCTCTATAACGTTCCCGTATATCGGCAAAGTGGACGTGAAAGGCAAGACGCCTTCCGGGGTGCAGGACGAGATACAGTCGCGCCTCGCCGACGGCTACCTGAAATACCCGGTGGTCTCGGTCGCAGTCAAGGAATCCCGAAGCAAGAAATTTTACGTCTACGGCGAGGTCCTGAAACCCGGAACGTATTTCCTTGAAGATAACATGACCGTCATGAAGGCGATATCTACCGCCGGCGGATTCACGAAATACGGCTCGTCGAGCCGCGTGAAAGTATTGCGCCCGAAGGTGAACGGGTCGGGATACGAGACATTCAAGGCCAACATGAAACTCATTATGAACGGCCTGGCGAAGGACATCGTGCTTGAGCCCGGCGATATTGTGCAGGTGGAAGAGGGAGTATTCTGAGCGGAGTGTCCCTAAGTGACACGTCCCCTTTTTATGTTCTCTGTCATTATACCCGCATATAATTGCGGGGAGGTGCTAGGTAAGGCGCTGGAGGCGCTGAAGCGGCAGACCGCGGCAGGGGATGGGATAGAAGTGATCGTGGTCGATGACGCATCGACCGACGGCACGCGGGCGGCCGCGGAGAAGTACGCGAAAGACGGGTCCGTGAAATATTTCAGGAACAGCGAGCGTTTGGGATCCGGTGTCGCGCGCAACAAAGGCCTCGATAACGCGACGGGCGAGTATGTGATGTTCCTCGACGGCGACAACGTCCCCGAAAAAGATTGCCTCGAGCAGCACCTGGATTTCCATAAAAGGTTCCCCGGCCCGGAGACGGCGGTGCTCGGGAACCCGAAATACCCGCCGGAAGTTGATGCGACGCCGCTTATGCGGCTCGATGATGTCGGCCTCGCGTTCAGGCGGCTGGAACACGGCGATGTTTGCGGATGGGCTGATTTCTCGTCTATGAACATCTCCCTGAAGAGGGCCTTCATTACCGAAAGGTTCAACGAGAAGATATTCGCGAGGACCGTAGGGTTCGAGGACACGGACCTCGGCTTCCGCCTCAATAAGAAGGGGCTGAAGATAATATATAACGAAAAAGCGGTGTCGTACCATTACCATTTCAGGACGCCGGGGCAGTTCCTCGAAAAAGTCCAAAGGTACGGCGAGGCGTTCCGCCTCTGGCTCGAGTCGGGCGACAAGGACCTTTTGAAGGAGACGAAATTCATAGGCAGGTTCCTTCCCGAACGCGGGCCTAAGCTGTCCGTAAGGTACGCGAGGTACGCGCTGCAGAGGGTATTCATCAACGGGTTGACGATAAATATGTTCTTATCATTTGCGAAAAAAATGGAACGAAACAGCGAGGCTGTAAGTTCATTCATATACAGGCGTCTTTTTAATTATTATTTCCACAAAGGATACTACGGTAACGTTATTTCCTAAAAAGGAGGGCGTAGATGGACCGTTATGAGATGAGCGCGCGTGATAATTTAAGGATCATATTCAAGAGGAAATCGCTGCTGCTGATATTCGCGATACTTTCGGTGATATTCACGACGATATTCCTGTCGTTCTTCCTGCCGAAATACAGGAGCGAGATAAGGCTGCTCGTCGCGAGCCTGCCGCAGGTTGATTCGACGTATTACACGCCGATACCCGCCTTCAGGACGGTCGATATCGCCAGCACGGTCAGCGAGGTCATAAAGAGCAGGGACCTTCTCAGGGATGTCACGGTGACCCTCGGCCTGGACAGCCGCAAGGACGAGCTGAAGTATTCTCCGCTCGGATGGAAAGCAGTCAAGATAACCATGGATTACGTGATAACGCCGGTAATGTCCATCTTCAGGAAGCCGCCGACGGAATCGCAGAAACTCGAACTGTCGATAAACCGCCTCGCGAAAATGGTAAAGGTCGACAGCATCGAGAGGACCGACGTCATACGCGTCGCGGCGATAGATTATGACCCCGTAATGGCGTCAAGGATAGCCGACGCGCTCACGAAGCGTTATATATTATTCAACATGATGCAGCAGATGGACGAATACCGCACGAAATACGGCGAGAAGCACCCGAAGATAACCATCCTCGAGAACCAGATCAGGGATATACGCGATGAGATCGCGAAAGGCGGAGTCGGGTTCAGCGAGGCGATGAGCAGCGGTAATATCAAGGTCATAGAGCAGGCCTCGGTGCCCGCATGGCCTTCTACGCCGAACAAGAAGATTGCGTATCTCGTTGCGCTCGTATTGTTCATAATACTCGGCATAGCCGGCATGTTCGCAATGGAAGTGCTCGACCACTCGGTCAAGACGCCGCTCGAGATAGAGAAATACCTCGGCCTGCACGTGCTGGCCTCAATACCCTCGCTAAAGACGAGGATGGCGGGCGACCTCGACCCGAACATGGACGACGCTTATTACGGCGCGTATGAGATGTTCGCCGGGCGGCTCCAGATACTCGTCAAGGACAGGCGCCCGATATGCGTCGCGGTCACGAGCACCGAGAAACAGGAAGGCAAGAGTGTAACCGCGAAAGATATCGCGGTAATCGTCAGCAAGCGCTCGCACGCGAAGACGCTGCTTATAGACGCCAATACAAAATCACCGTCGATGAACAAGCTCTTCGGCGTGCCGGAGAACCCGGGCCTCAGCGATGTGCTCGACGGCGATATTTCGATAGAGAAGGCTAAGAACACGATAAACGACAACCTCGACGTCCTTACCGCCGGCAGGACAGATTCAAGGGCGCCGTTCAAGGCCGACAAGATACGCCACCTCATAGACGAGGCGAAGAAGCATTACGACCTGGTCATATTCGACTGCCCGTCGATGAAGAGCGCCGCTGCAGCGCTTCTCGTGTGCAAGCAGGCGGACCTCGGCATCATGGTGGTCAAGGAGAGCGCGACAAGGCGTGAGGTCATAAAGGACGTACTGCGCAAGACGGAGAGGGAGGGCATTACCTTCCTCGGCGCTGTCCTGACGAACCAGAGGTATTTCATCCCTGCGTTCATTTACAGGCATGTTTGACAAAAAAAACGACAGTTTCAGGAATATCGCCTTTTCGCTGTTAGTATGCATGGCGATAGGGGCGTTATCCGCGGTCGCGGGCATGCTTCCGGTGCGTTTTGTGCTCGCGCTCGGCGCGGCCCTGCTTGTCGTGGTAGTGTCGATATTCTTCCACGACAAGAAGCTCTATTACCTGACGCTGCTTGTTTTTTTCCTGCCGATAAACATCAACAAGGCCATATTCAGGATAGACAACCCGATACCGTCGCTCAGCGACACGCTGCCTTTCTTCGCGACCGACGCGTTCCTGTTTGTCCTTTACGGCATCTGGATAGGAAGGATGGCGCACAGCGCGGAGAAAGGCCACAGGAAGATCATCTGGATGACCCCGGTAATGTTCTTCCTTCTCGCGATGATAGCGGCGGACATACTATCGCTCGTCAGCGCGGTAAGGTTCGACCGTTCCTTCATAGAGATAGCGATGATGATAAAGGTGCTCATCGTCTATTTTTACTTCATAAACAACATTACCACGACGAAGGAGCTCAGGGTCATAATAGCGACGCTGGCTATCGGGCTTGTCCTGCAGACAGTAATAGTAATAATGCAGGTGTATTTCCGAGACACTCTCGGTTTCATCTACCTCGGGGAGCTTAAGAGCCCGTACCTGTCGTACGAGGAAGAACACCAGGTCTTCAGGCCGTCGGGTCTCTTCGGGCATCCCAACCTCTTCAGCAACTACCTCGAATTCCTCATACCGCTGATGTTCTCGATGGCTTTTATCAGGCGCCCGGGATGGCTGCGCAAGCTCACGACGGTCGCGATGTTCGCCGGAGGCGTGTCGCTCATATATACGCTCTCGCGCGGAGGGTGGGTAGGCGTAGTGACGGCGTGCTTCTTCCTGTTCTTCGTGCTCGCGGCAAGGAACATCTATGAGCAAAAGTTCTTCTTCAAGACGGTCGCGATAATCCTGCTGGCCGTCGGCGTCCTCGCGGGGTTCTCGCCTAAGATCTACAAGAGGATCGTCTCGCGCGACAGGGGAGCCGCCAACGCGAGGGTCAGCCAGTATTACGTGGCAAGGGAGATAATAACCTCGCATCCGCTCGTCGGCGTCGGCGTCAACAATTATGTCGAGGTGATGGAAGAGTACGACAATACCACACAGCGCATATCCCGCGGGTTCAAGTTCCCGGTGCATACCGTATACCTCGAGTATTTCGCGGAAACCGGCATAATCGGCATCACGGCCCTGCTTTCGCTCTTCTTCGTCATAATAACGACGGGCATAAGGAATATCCGCAAGTCGAAGGGGCTACTGTTCAACCTTAATGCCGGATTACTGTTCGGTTTCATAGCGTACGCTATCCACGCGGTCTCCGACATGAATTACCCGTCGCGCCTGACCGTATTCGCCTTTTTCGCGGCGCTCTTCACGATAACGAACCTCGCGATAAGGGACAGGATAGAACTGGCTGATGAGTAAAGCCGTAGCAAAGAACGCGGTGGTGTTGGTCGCGTCCGAGGCCTTCAATATGGCCTGCGGCGTGGCGGTGGTCATCGCGCTTGCCCGCGCGCTCGGCGTGGCAGACCTCGGGCTTTTCTCGTTCGCTTATTCGGCCGCGACGATAATATATTTCGCCAGTTATTTCGGCATGAACGATTACGCGATAAGGGCAGTCGCGAGAGACCCGCAAAAAGCCGGGTCATATTTTTATAATATACTCGCGGCGCGCGCGGTAATGATAGTAGCGGGCATACTGGTCCTTGACATAGCGCTGAGGGCCGCGGGCTATCCGCAGGGCAAGAGGACTATAGTGTACCTCGTCATGTCGGCGCGGCTGATAGAATCCCTGATGTTCTCGCTCTTCGCGTATTTCAGGGCGTTCCAGAAGATGGCCTACGAGGGCGCGATACGCGGCTCGATGTACCTTGTCTCCACGGCGGCCTCGATCTTCGTGATCTTCAGGTTCAGGGACATAGGGGCGTTCGCGGTGACGCAGCTCGCGGTATATTCGTCGTTCTTCCTTGTAGCGTACATGGTATCCTCGCGGTTTGTCGCGGCGAGGAGCGCCCTGAAGGCGTTCTCGGCAAGAGAGTGTTTATCGCTGTTCAAGGGCAGTACCCATATATCGGTCATACAGATGCTGTTGGCGGTATACGTGCAGACGAACACGATATTACTTAATATATTCAAAGGCGATGAGGCGACCGGCATATACGCAGCAGGGTTCCGTTTCGTAAGCGTCTCAGGCGTGATAGCGGTAAGCATGACGCAGGCGGTCTTTCCGCACCTGACGTCCATCGCGTCGGGAAAGGACGCGGCGCGGTTAAGGAACGCTATCGCGAGGGCGCGCAAATACCTTTTCTGGACGGGATTGGCGGTAAGCGCGGGAATATTCGCGCTGGCGCCTTACCTGATAGGCCTTGTCTACGGCCCGAAGTTTAACGGCGCAGTATGGCCGCTTTATATAATGGCATTCACGCCGGTGTTCCTGTTCCTTAACACAGGCAATAATTATTTCTTATATACGCTGAACAGGGAAAGATCGTACCTGAAGATACTGATAGTTGTGCTGGTGTTCGCGGTCGCGTTAAACCTAGTGCTTTTACCGAAGTACGGCGCGGCCGGCGCGGCGATGACCACGATAATCCCGGAAGCGCTATTTTTCGTGATATTGAGCGTTGCGGTAAGGAGGTCGCTTAAGGCCGCATGAATGAATCCGAATTCTGGGACAAGAAAGCCGAGGGCCCGTTAAGTTATTACAAGGGGCTTATAAATAATCCCGACGAGAAACTCTACCGGATGCATGTCTATGCGCTTTCACTGCTGGGCGACGCCGCGGGGAAGAAGGTGCTCGACATGGGCTGCGGGACAGGCGGGAACTCCTGCTGGCTCGCGAAGAAGGGCGCGATAGTCACCGCGATAGACATATCTCCCGCCAATGTCGCGCGGACGTTGGAATGGTCGCAGAAGAACGGCGTAGAGGTGGACGCGCGTGTGATGGATTGCGAGAAACTCGCGTTCGCGGACAGATCATTCGACCTTGTATTCGGCTCTTTCATACTGCATCATATAGATATCGGGAAAGCGGCTCCGGAGATACGCCGCGTGCTCAAGGACGGCGGGAAAGCCGTATTCATCGAGAACTCCGGCGACAACCCGCT
This sequence comes from Candidatus Omnitrophota bacterium, assembly GCA_022709465.1. The sequence goes on from JAKLIT010000012.1 coordinate 11,452, forward strand.
CTTGATGTTCTTCAGGAACAGGGTGCTCCCGGTGTTTGGGCTAAGGAAGAGCTCCCCGTCGGAATATCCGTTGACGGCTGAAAAGATACGCCACGCCGAAAAATACCTCGGCGCGGTGAAGATGCATTACCCGGAGCTGGTCTTCTTCCGGCTTTGCGCGTCGTATTTCTTCAAGGATGCGCATTGGGCATGTGTGTTGTTTTCGGCGCTCGACGATATGCTTAACGTGTTCCCGCCGGCAAGACGGCTGTCGTACTATAAAATACTGGAGTTCGCTCTTAAATGAAAAACAGGACAACGCTCGGCAAGACATTCGCCAATATGTGGGGCGATTACATTTTCTGGCTTAAGTTGAACCACAAGAAAGCCGGTATCAGTTCTTATTTAAGTTTCCTGCTGCTCCCGGGGACCACCGCGATCTATATATACAGGATCGCGCACTGGTTCGACGGGCTAAATATACGGCTGGTCAGCAGGATAATGCAAAATATCGGCATAATGCTTACCGGAACGGACCTGAACCCGAGGTCCGAAATAGGAAAAGGATTCATATTATTTCACACTCCAGCCACGGCGTTCACGGGGAAGATGGGAGAGAACGCGGTGTCAGCCGGCGCCCTAAAGGCAGGAGGGGACGGCTCGGACCTGGATATTGGGGCAGGCCCGGGGCTCCCGGTCATAGGCGACAACGTCCAGTTCGGCGTGGATATATTGATATTAGGGCCGGTTAGGATCGGTAACGGCTGCTGGATCCTTTCACGGGCATCAGTATTCAAGGACATTCCAGATGGTTCTATTGTCGCAGGCACTCCGGGGCGTGTAGTAGGAAAGGCCGAACCGGGTTCAAACATGTTCGAGAGAAAATGTCATTCAAGCAACTTATAACCTATATCCTTGAGGATAACCGCCGCAGGCGCATATATATGCGCAAAAACACATCGTTCTTCGGTTTACTCGCGGGGTTGTTCTCGCATATCTCGGTCGCGACAAGCATCTACCGCTTGTCGCATTATTTCTTTTGCAAGCGTCTCGGCCTGATATCGAAATTATTCTATGTGCTTAATATCGTGCTTTTCGGCCTGGATATTTCACCGATGTCGGAGATAGGCCCCGGGTTTGTCGTATGTCACCCCGTAGGGAACATAATACACGCGAAGATCGGCAGGAACGCGTTATTATACGGGCAGAACGTTTTCGGAGGCGACGGTTATGACAGCAGCAAGGGATGGTACGGAGGCCCAGTCATAGGCGACGGCTTGACCATGTACATAGGTTCGAAGATACTCGCTCCCGTGAAAGTCGGCGATAATGTTGTGGTCGGCGCCGCGTCGCTAGTCCTCGAAGATGTGCCGGACAATAAAGTGGTCGTCGGCATACCCGCGAAAATCATCAGGGATAATAATGGCTAAGGACCTTTCGGTCATAATCGTCAACTGGAACACCGGCGCGCTGCTGCGTGATTGCGTGGAGAGCGTCTACCGCGAGACGGTGAAACATTCGCTTGAAGTGATCGTAGTGGATAACGCATCCTCAGACAACAGCATCCCGCTCGTCGAGAAAGAGTTCGCGAGCGCGGTCGTAATAAAGAACAGCAAAAACCTCGGTTTCGCGAAGGGCAATAATATCGGCGTCGAAGCCGCGGAAGGAAAATACGTTATACTGCTGAACCCCGACACGAAAGTGCTCGACGGCGCGCTCGATAAGATATGCTCATTCATGGAGTCGGCGGGCGATGATGTCGGCGCGGCCGGGCCGGTGCTGCTCAACAAGGACGGGAGCTTCCAGACGGAGCAGGGGATGAGGTTCCCCGGTCTCGGGACGGCGTTCGCGCAGTATTTCTTCCTGAGCAGGCTGTTCGGCCTGCCGGGAATTTTCATGAATCACGCTCCCCCCGGGGGGAGCGTGTACAATGTCGACTGGCTCTGCGGCGCTTGCCTTGCTTCTCCGAGGAAGATTTACAAGGAGATGGGCGGGCTCGACGAGAAATATTTCATGTACGCGGAAGACATGGACTACTGCTATCGCCTGAAAGAGAAGGGATACCGGACGGTCTTCTGTCCCGAAGCGAATATAATGCATATCTCGAAACAGAGCACGTCGAAACAGGGCGAGGAGATATCGAAATTCCAGATAGAGAGCTTAAAAGAGTTCTTCAGGACGAAAAATCCCGCGTGGAAATACGCGATATTTAAGAACATCCTTTTCGGAGGGTTGGCAATACGTTTTCTCATATTATCCTTTATATCACGGGAAAAAGCGCGCTCGATGAGGATCCTTCTTAAATATGTCTATGTATGAGATAAGGAACAAAAAAGACAGGTACCTCGCGATGGCGGCCGACTTCGTATTAAGGCCTTTCGCGGCGGCGGTAAAGATGGCGAGGGAAGAGCCGAAATACTTCAAGCCGCCCGAGATCGTAAAGAGAGTCCTCATAATGCGCGTAGACAATATCGGCGACGTCGTGATGGCGACCTCGCTTGTGCGCGAACTCAAGAAGAAAATATTCAGGAATGCCAGGATAGACCTGCTCGTGAGGCCGGAGGCGGTGCCGTTGCTTCGCAACAACCCCTATGCCGCGGAGATCATCCCTTACAGGGGAATGAGGACTGCCGCCCAAGTCCGCGCAAAGGATTACGACGTCGCGATAGAACCGCGCGGAGACCTGCGCTACATCTTCTTTTTATTCATGGCCGGGGTTAAGCGGAGAGTCGGGTTCGACCGTGCCGGCGGCGCGTATATGCTGACGGATGTCGTGCCTTACAAGAGCGGCATGCCCTTGACGGCAAGGAACATGGAGATAGTCAAATATTTCGACAAGGAAGTGAATGCCGAGGCCCATTCCGAATTGTTCGAGACCGAGACGGGCGCCCGGGAAGCCGACGTATTATTGAAGGCGATAGACGCGAGAAAGAGGAAAGTAGGGATATTCCCGTGCTCTAAGTTCGCGGCGAAGGAATGGGAGCCGGTGAAGTTCGGCATGCTCGCGAAGAAGATATCCGACGAGGGTTTTGTGCCCGCAATATGCGGCAGTGACAGCGAAATAGAAAAATGCGGCCAGGTGGCGGACAACTCCGGCGGGAGCGCCGTAAACCTCGCCGGGAAGCTCTCGCTCGAGGGGCTAGTGAGTTTCGTCAAGAGGTGCGATTGCGTGATAGGCAACGACAGCGCGCCGGTCCATATAGCCGCGGCGCTCGACGTGCCTGTAATAATCGTATCGGGGCCGATGGACGCGGATATCGTCAAGCCGCACCACAGGTCCGAGGATAAGCTCAGGGTCGTCTTCAAACGGCTGCCGTGCTCTTTCTGCAACAGCATAAAAGTATTGCCCGCGAAGTGTCGCGGCAAAACCACGCCCGAATGCCTCGAAAAGATAGAGGTCGATGAGGTCTTCTCGGCGTTCCGTGAGGTAGCCGCTGAATGCAGGATGTGACGGTCTCCATAGTAAATTACAACAGCCGCGCGGACCTGATAGGATGCCTGGAGTCGCTGGGGGAGGCGCACACAGCTTTTGTAATAGATAACGCGTCCCCGGAATCGATACGCGATCTCGAAGATAAGTATAAATGGGCGCATTTTATATTCAATGAAAAGAACGTGGGCTTCGGCGCGGCGAATAATATCGCGCTCAAGAAGGCGAACACAAGGTACTTTTTGATATGCAACCCCGATATCCGTTTCGGGAAGAAGACGGTAGAAACGCTCATTGAATATATGGACGCCAACCCGGATGTCGCAATCGCCGGGCCTAAGCTGGTAAACGAGGACGGGACGGTCCAGTATTCATGCAGGCGGTTCCCGACGCCGGCGACGTTCTTCGCGAGGGGATTTTTCCCGGGCAAGAGCCCGAAGTTCATGCGCGATTACCTGATGACGGACGCCGACCGCTCAAGGCCGCTGGACGTCGACTGGGTGCTCGGCAGTTTCATGTTCACGCGCCGCGAAGCGCTCGCGAAATTAGGCGGGTTCGACGAGAGCCATTTCATGTATTATGAGGATATAGACCTCTGCTACCGCGCAAAGAAGTCGGGAATGCGCGTCGTATACTTGCCGCAGGCGGAGGCCGTCCATAGATATAAGCGCGAGAGCGCGCAAGGGCTGTTCAACAAACTGAAATTTCACCATACGGTAAACGCGATGAGGTTCTTCGCCAGGAGGATGTTCTCATGATAAATTTATTGGCGGCGATATTGATAGCCGGTGCACCCATAGCCCCGATGCAGGCAAGCAGCGGTGCGGCGCTAGCCCCGCGGAATTTCGGCACCTATATGGGCGGAGTCCTCGGAGTGTGGGCACCTATAGAGGTCTACGAAAAAGAGATCCCGTATGCCAAGGACCTGAATATCGGCATAACCCGCCTCAACACCGACTGCTGGGACGAGCTCGAGCCGTCGCGCGGAAAATTCACCTGGGACAAGATGGACAAGATAGTAGACCTCCTGCGCCGCAACGATATAGATATCCTTTTCACGGTGCCGATATCCGCGAAATGGAACGCGAGCGGCGGGCCGACGCGCGTGAATAATTTCGATATAGGCACGTCGCACTTCCCGGCGAAGGACCTCGGCGATATCGAGAGGTTCTGCGAGGCGCTGGCATCGCATTATAAAGGAAGGATAAAATATTACGAGGCGTGGAACGAGCCCGACCTCTTCATATTCTGGAGGGGCAAGCCCGACGTAAAGGAATACATTGAGGTCCTCAAGAGGATGTACACCGGCCTCAAGAGGGGCGACCCGGACTGCAAAGTCCTCGTAGGGGGCATCGCGTACCCGCTTGACGACAACTTCATGAAAGGGCTCATGAACGGCGGCGCGTTCGACTATTTCGACATATTCAGCATCCACGGCTATTCGAAGTCGGAATGGGACTTCCAGAGGGCGCTGACGAACACGAAGAATATCATTAAATGGTCCGGCAAGCCGAAACCGCTCTGGATAACCGAAGTCTCGACGACGCCGGATTTCTTCAAGAGCAACGACCGGGCAAGGGAAGAGAAGGACAAGGCGGAACTGCTCCCGAAGCTCTATGACCTGTTCTTCAGGGAGGGCGTAGAAGTGGTCTTCTGGCACACGCTCCGCGACTGCGGCACCGAGCTCGGCCTGCCGAGGGACTTCGATTTCGGGCTTATGACGTCGGACTACAAGAAGCTCCCGGCTTACGACGCGCTTAAGAAATACACGGATAACGCGATAAATATAAGGTAGATATGGCGCAAGGTTACGACAGGAGAAAACAACTATTCACGATGCTGGCATGCGACCTCGCGGTCATATACGCGAGCTTGGCGCTTGCCATATGGGCATCGGTAAAGACAGGCCTGGTCACGGGGTTTGAAAAGAGCATAAGCACCCCCGAGTTCCTGTTCATGGGCCCGTATTTCATATTCGTATTCAAGAGCGTCGGGCTGTATAAAGAGAAGACCGGCATACTCCACATAAAGGAGACGATCTCGATATTCAGGGGGATACTGTTCGGGTTCCTCTTCGTATTCCTGCTGTTCTTCCTGTTCCCGGTCGTCGCGGGCCTGCATAAGTCGCTGTTCTTTTTCTTCGTCTTCATGATGTGCCTTATGCCGCAGGAGCGCCTCCTTTTACGCAAATGGACTCAGAGCCGCCACGAGAGGGGAATAGGCGTCACAAATACGCTCATAATAGGCACGGGAGTGGTCGCGCAACGTCTCGCGACCAAACTCCGCCTTACGCCGAAGATCGGGTTCAAGCCCGTCGGAATGCTCGAAGACATTACTACCCTGCCGGACCACGCCGCGAAGAAGAAGGTCGGCGCCGTTTTCATGGCCGAGCAGGACCTGCCTTACGGCAAAGTGCTCAGCGTCATGAACTTCTGCGCCGAGAAGAAGATATTGTTCAGGTTCGTCCCGTATATCTATAACATGCCCATAGACCTCATCTCGATGGACGATATCGAGGGCATCCCGGTCATCGGCATGCGCGGATACAGCCCGCATTCCCTTTACGCGGCATT
>JAKLIT010000120.1 GCA_022709465.1 Candidatus Omnitrophota bacterium
TATTTGCGTCCGCGACGCCTTCGGAATACGAGATCCGCAAGTCCGGGGCGAGGGTCATAGAGCAGGTCATAAGGCCTACGGGCCTCATAGACCCGGACATAATGATCAAGCCGACGGACAAGCAGGTTGATGACATAATAGGGCAGGTGCGGGATCGCGCGCAGAAGAAGGAGCGTGTCCTCGTGACGACCCTGACCAAGCGCATGGCAGAGGACCTTTCCGCATACCTCGAGGAGCTCGACCTGCGCGTTAAATATATACATTCGGACATTGACGCGATCGAAAGGGTCAAGATACTCAAAGAGCTGCGCCTGGGCGAGTTCGACTGCCTCGTCGGAGTCAACCTGTTGAGGGAAGGGCTCGACCTTCCCGAGGTCTCGCTTGTCGCCGTCCTCGATGCCGACAAGGAAGGGTTCCTGCGCTCAGAGACATCGCTGATCCAGCTGGCAGGCCGCGCCGCGCGCCATATCAACGGCCAGGTCATAATGTACGCGGACAACATAACCGGATCGCTCAAACGCGCGATCAACGAAACAAAACGTAGACGGGCGCTGCAATTGGAGTATAATAGGGAGAATAATATAACGCCGAAGTCGATACGAAAAGCGATCCGGGAAGGCATCGAGATGCTCCAGGGCGCCGAGGAGGTGGAGATGGAGGCTGCCGGCGTAAAGGCCGGCGGTTACGAGACGGAAAAGGTAATAGAAGAGCTCGAATACGAAATGGGGCTGGCGGCACGCAACCTGCAGTTCGAGAAAGCCGCCGCTATACGCGATAAGATCTCTGAGTTAAGAAAGATGCCGAATGGACGATAAGATACTTAACATTTTCCGCTCCTCGAACGGGGAATTCATATCGGGCGAAGATATAAGCGAGAAACTCGGCATCTCGCGCGCCGCGGTCTGGAAGCATATCGAACAGCTGCGCAAGGACGGCTATGAGATAACGGGTGAGCCGCATGTCGGCTACCGCCTGACCGGCACGCCGGACAAGCTCATTCCCGAAGAGATATCCCATAAGCTCGGAACGAAGACGATAGGAAGGAAGATATACTCCTACGAGTCGACCGATTCGACCAACGACGTCGCGCACCGCCTCGCGCAATCGGGCTCGCCGGAAGGCACGGTCGTATTCAGCGAAGGGCAGTCGAAAGGGCGCGGCAGGATGGGGCGGCACTGGGTATCGCCGAAAGGGAAAGGCATCTATTTTTCTTTTATCCTCAGGCCGGGCGTATCTCCGGCAGAAGCCCCGAAGATCACCCTTATGTCCGCCGTGGCCGTAGCCCGCGCAATAAGGAAAGTGACCCACCTCGGGGCCCTCATCAAATGGCCGAATGACATCCTGATAAATGACCATAAGGCGGTCGGGATCCTTACCGAGATGAGCGCGGAGGTCAATACGGTAAGCTACATAGTCCTCGGCATAGGCATAAACGTGAACACGTCGAAAAGCGAACTGCCGAAAGAAGCGACGTCGCTCAAGGCCGAATCGGGAGAAGAGATATCCCGCGTGGAACTCGCGCAGGAGATCCTCAGGGAGCTCGACAGGCAGTACCGCGTCTTCAATGAAAAGGGCTTCAGGAAGATCATAGACGAGTGGAAGGGGCTTTCGCACACATTGGGCGAGGAAGTAAAGATCGCCTGCCACGGCAGGAAGATAGAGGGCACCGCTACCGACCTCGATCCGAGCGGCGCGCTCGTCGTCCGCCTCGATAACGGCTTTACGGAACACGTCACCGCAGGTGATGTGCTTATGGTAAGATAAAATGCATACACCGATATCGGATCCGAAGGAACTTCGTGAATTCTATAACGACGTCTATTCAAAAGGCGATATACGCGATAACGAGAAGCTCTACAAATGGATAGTAAAGCTTTGCGGGCCGCAAAAGGGAAAGAAGCTCCTTGATATCGCCTGCGGCATAGGCCTCGTGCTCAAGGCGGGGCACGAGGCAGGGCTCAAGACCTACGGCCTCGACATCTCAGATGAAGCGATAAAGCGCGCAAAGGCCGTCTCGCCCGAATCGGAATTAGTCGTCGGCGACGGCGAGAACCTGCCGTGGCCGGACGGCTCCTTTGATTACGTGACATCGCTCGGAAGTTTGGAGCACTACCTCGATCCGGAAAAAGGCGTCAGGGAGATTGCCAGGGTAATGTCGAACGACGGGACCGCGGTCATAATGCTGCCGAACAGCTACGCTTACGGCGAGATAATAAAGGCGCTCTTCACGGGAAAAAGCTCCGATGAATGGCAGGCCCTCGAGCGCCACGCGACGGTAGACCAGTGGAAAGAGATGCTCGAGAAGAACGGCCTGAAGGTCACCGGGATAAAAGGGTATAATAAATATCCCGAGTTCTTCAAGCCCGGGACGCGCAAGGTCAAGTCGCTCAGGAAATTCTTTATCACCTGCTTCTTCAGGTACCTTACGCCGTTCAACCTCGCGCAGCAATTCGTATACATATGCAGGAAAGGATAGGCAACGGGATGCTTCTCGCGGCAGATATCGGCAATACAAGCACCGCGTTCGGTGTATTTAAAGGCAGGAGACTCGTCCGGGCATGGAAGGTCTCTACCGGCGATGTCCTATCCGGCAAACCTGTTAAATTACCGAACGGCGTCGTGCGCGCGATAATATCCAGTGTCGTCCCGAAAGCGACACCCGCGGTCGGCAGGGCGATATCCCGCAGATACGGGATCATCCCGCTTATCCTCGGAAAAAACATAAAAGCGCCGATAAGGAACCTCTACAAGAAACCGGGGCAGGTGGGCCAGGACCGCCTCGTTGACGCTGTCGCCGTAAAGGAGCTTTACGGTTATCCCGCAATAGTCGTCGACTTCGGGACCGCGATAACGTTCGACGTCATATCCAAAAAGGGCGAGTACCTCGGCGGGCTGATATTCCCCGGCATCGAAACATCACTTAACGCGCTTTCGGAAAAGGCCGCATTGCTCCCCAAGATAACGGTCGTCCCGCCGAAAGGGCTTATAGGGCGCGACACCGCCGACAGCATGAGAAGCGGTGTCTTTTACGGGATAGGGGCCCTATGCGACGGGATCATCTCCCTCCTGGAGAAGAAACTCGGCCCGATGACCGTGATAGCGACGGGCGGCCACGCAAAGGTCATTTCCGGATTTTCAAGGTCGATAAGGCATATAAATCCCCACCTCACGCTTAACGGGTTGCGCATAATAGCGAAAAAGTAAAAAATTTCTTGACAAAACACGGCTTAGACGTATAATATTAATCAAAATTAGCACTCAGCATACTGGAGTGCTAATTCCCATGTAAAAGGAGGTATAAAATGTCAGTTCAACCGTTAGGCGACAGGATCCTTGTCAAACCCTTGGACAGCGAGGAGAAGACGAAGGGAGGCATAATCCTGCCGGACACGGCCAAGGAGAAGCCTTCAAAGGGCAAGGTGATAGCGGTCGGGAAGGGAAAACTTCTCGATGACGGGAAGGTCAAAGGCCTTGAGGTCAAGGTCGGGGATATGGTGCTCTACGGGCGTTACGGAGGCACTGAGATAAAATATAAGGACGAGGATATGCTGATCCTCAGGGAATCAGAAGTACTGGCGATAGTCAAATAACAAGGGAGGGACTGAAAGTGGCAAAGCAATTACTGTATAACGAGGAAGCGAGGCGCAAGATATTGTCGGGCGTCGAGCAGCTCTCGAAAGCCGTGAAGGTGACGCTCGGCCCGAAGGGCCGCAATGTAGTACTGGATAAGAAATTCGGTTCACCCACGATAACCAAAGACGGCGTAACGGTAGCCAAAGAGATAGAGCTCGCCGACCCGTTCGAGAACATGGGCGCGGAAATGGTAAAGGAAGTCGCGAGCAAGACGTCGGACAACGCCGGCGACGGCACCACGACAGCGACACTCCTGACCGAGGCGATATACAGGGAAGGCCTCAAGAACGTGACTGCCGGGGCGAACCCGATGGCGCTGAAGCGCGGCATAGATAAAGCCGTCGAAGAGGTCTTCGAACAGCTGAAGAAGATATCCAAGCCGATAGGCAAGGACAAGAAGGAAATATCCCAGGTAGCGACGATAGCGGCGAATAACGACAAGGCCATCGGCGACCAGATCGCCGAAGCCATGGACAAGGTCGGCAAGGATGGCGTAATAACCGTTGAGGAAGCGAAATCGACCGAGACGACCCTTAAGGTGGTCGAGGGCATGCAGTTTGACCAGGGCTACCTCTCACCGTACTTCGTTACGGACGCCGAGAGGAT
>JAKLIT010000121.1 GCA_022709465.1 Candidatus Omnitrophota bacterium
CCGACCTTGAACTTCTTCTCGAGGTGCTCGATATGCATCATCATCGCGAGCGTCTCGAACTTATAATCATAAAGGCCGTAGAGCGGGCCGATGCCGACGTCGTCTATGCCGGCCTCGAACGCCCTGTCTATCGCGTCGAGCCGGTTGTCAGGGTCGCTCTTCGGGCCCGATATGTGGCATTTCCTGTAGGTCGCGTCGTGGTACGTCTCCTGGAAGAGCTGGAACGTTCCGATTTGCGAGGCCTTAAGTTTCCTGAAATCTTCCACTGAAAGCGGAGCGCAGTTGATATTCACCCTCTTTATGTAGTGCGGGCCGACCCGCGCGGAATAAGCCGCCCGGACGGCCTCGGTATAGTAATCTATCGCGGACTTGCCCGGGATGCCCGACTCCCCCGCGACGACAAGGATGCGCTTGTGCCCCCTCTTCAGCAGCCACTCGACCTGTTCGCGTATCTCGTCGGCGTTAAGGTATTTCCTCTTAAGTTCCGGGTTGCCCGATTGGAACGCGCAATAGAGGCACTTGTTCGCGCAGAAATTCGATATATAGAGCGGCGCGAAGAGCACGATGCGGTTGCCGTATATCTCGTTCTTCACGAATGCGGCCGCTTTGTGTATCTCTTTTACGATTGCCGGGTCCTCTACGGCGAGCAACGCGGCTGTCTCCTCAAGCGAAAGCCGCTTCAGTGTGCGCGCTTTCTTCAGTATCGTTTCTATCTCATCCGCTGAGGCCATTCCGGCATCCGAAAGCAGGCCTTGTATCTTATCATCGTCGATATACTTCATCTGCTGGCTCCCTTTTTTATCCTTTCCTTTTCATCATTGAATGCTTTAAGCGAGTCGGGAAACGGCGATAAGACCCTTTCCAGCACGCCCTGTGAACGCGCGATAGCGAAGCCGTAATTGGTTATCGGCACTCCGGCCTCCTTCGCCTTCTCTATCCTTGTCAGCATCTCCCTGCGGGTTATCATGCATGAGCCGCAGTGTATTATAAGCTTATACTCCGAAAGGTCCGCGGGATAGTCCCTGCCCGAGCAGACGCTGATATCGATCTCGCCGCCGGCGTATTTCTTGAGCCAGCGCGGGATCTTTACACGGCCGATATCGTCCTCGATAGCGTGGTGGCTGCACGCCTCGGCTATCAGAACTTTGTCGCCGGGCTTCAGCGCGTCTATCATCGCGGCGCCGCGGGCCATCTCGACAAGGTCTCCCTTATATCTTATGAATATTATGGAGAACGTGGTGCATTTCACGCCGGGTGGCGTCTCCCTGACCATCCTGTCGACAACCTGCGAGTCGCAGACGACTATATCGGGCGGGCCGGACATCTTTTTGAGCGCCGGAAGGTATTCCGTCTCTTTGACGACAAGTGACATGCCGTCGTTATCGAGCACGTCCCTTATCGTCTGCACCTGCGGAAGGATCAGGCGCCCTTTCGGCGCTTCTTTATCTATGGGCATGATAAGGACCGCGACCCCGCCTTTTGGCATAAGGTCGCCCATAAGAAGCGGCGGTTTCAGGAAATCCTCCGGGCATACCTCGAGCAGGAACCTCTTGTACCTGTCGACGCTCGGGTCGCGCGAGTTGCCTTTATCGGCTATCGTCTTTCCGAAATCGAGCGACGCGCACGACATAACGCGCGGCGATATCTCGAGCATCTTATTTGTGAACCCCTCCGACGGGGCTTTCAAGTCCGCCTTGTTTATGACTATTATTACGGGAATATTCCTTACGGCGGCCTCCGCGACGGTCTTCGCTTCATATTCCGTCCAGGAATCCGCCTCGGTAACCAGCGTGATGACATCAGCCCTGTCGAGTATCTTCGCGGTCTTGTTGAGACGCTGTTCCGAAAGCACCGAGACATCGTCAAGCCCCGCTGTATCGAGGAACACTACGGGCCCTACCGGAAGGAGCTCCATCGATTTCTCGACGACATCCGTCGTGGTGCCCGCTACCGGGGAGGTTATCGCCACATCCTGCCCGGCGATAAAGTTCAAGAAGCTGGATTTGCCTACGTTCGTCCTGCCGAAGATGCCGATCTGCAATCTAAGTGACTTTGGCGTGCTTATCATTTATTTTCCTTTGCTAAGCGCCGACTTGACCGAAACGCCCTTTATCAGGCCGAGGCGCCCGGTCAGCGCGCCGATATCGTCGGTAGACGCGTCGACGATAATTGTAATTACCGAGCAGTTCCTCTCTTTATAAGGGATACCCATCCTCCCCTGTATTATGCTTCCGAACTCCGACAGGACCTTATTCACTTCTGCCGCCTGGTTTTTCCTGTCCGTGATGATTATCCCCATGAATCCCAACCGCTTGTCCATCTTTACCTCCTTTAGGGGTGTGTCCCCTAAGTGTATGGCCCCTAAATAGAAAACCCGGCTCCTGCATAGGAACCGGGTATGATTGCTTTCCTGGCCCCTAGGTTTCAGCCGCTTTCGCGATCCTGACCGCAGGTATGAACCGTCGCTATCGTCTGTAGATCGGCATTCCTTTATAGGTCGTATGTAAAAGTTTTTCGGACTTCTCGCTGAGCGGCTTCTCCAGGAACTCCTTGTATAACCGCTTGATATAAGGGTTCTGGTGCGAGCAACGGACCGCCTTGGACTTGTCGTCCTCGTAGAGGACCTTCGCGCGCATCATGCGTACCTCGTCGGTGACCATGTAGGGCTGTCCGCCGCCGCCGATGCATCCGCCGGGGCACGCCATTACCTCTATGAAATGGTAAGGCATCTCCTTTCCGGCCTTCTTCGCTTCCCTTACTTTGTTTAATACGTATTCAACGTTTGCCATGCCGTGAGCTACGGCGACGCGTACCTTCTTGCCGCCGACGTCTATCTCCGCTTCCTTGACCTTCTCAAGGCCCCTTACCGCCTCGAGGTCAACCTTCGAAAGCTCCTTGCCGGTTATGAAATAATTGGCGGTCCTTATCGCGGCTTCCATGACACCGCCCGTCGCGCCGAATATGACGCCCGCGCCCGCGTATTCGCCGAGGATCGTGTCCGATTCCTCGTCGGGAAGGTTCGTGAAATCGATACCCGCCTGCTTGATCATGCCCGCGAGCTCGCGCGTCGTCATTACGATATCCACATCCTGGTAGCCCGAAGCGTGCATCTCGTCGCTGCGGGTTATCTCGTACTTCTTCGAGGTGCAAGGCATTACCGAGACCATTACTATCTTTGAAGGGTCGATATTGTTCTTCTGCGCGTAATATGTCTTCGAGAGCACGCCGAGTATCTCATGCGGCGATTTGCACGAGGAGAAGTGCTCTATCATGTCCGTATGGAACTTCTCCATGAAATCTACCCATGACGGGCAGCAGGTCGTAATGAGCGGCAGCGGCTTCGTGCCCTTGACCAACCGCTGCTCGAACTCGCTCGCTTCCTCCATTATGGTGACATCGGCGGCGAAGTTCGTGTCGAAGACGGCCTTGAAACCCAATCTCCTCAGCAGCGCGTAGAGCTTTCCGGTGAAGTTCTTGCCGGGATAGCCGAACGCCTCGCCGATTGACGCCCTTACGGCCGGCGCTATCTGGACGACGCAGTACTTATCCGGGTCCTGGAGCGCTTTCCAGACCTTCGGCGTGTCGTAATATTCGAGGATAGCGCCCGTCGGGCAGTGCGCCGAGCACTGTCCGCATTTGATGCAGGGCGATTCGGATAATTGTATGTCTCCCGCCGGCGAGAACCTCGTCTTGATGCCCCTCTGTAGGAATGAGAGAGCCCAGACGTCCTGCATGTCCTGGCAGACGTAGATGCACCTGCCGCAGAGTATGCACTTCTCCGGCTCGAGCACTACGGCTTTCGTCGAATCGTCCTTCGGGAGGTCCCTCTTTATCTTCGGGAAATACTCCTCTGATATGCCGAAATCCGCGACAAGTTTCTGCAGCTCGCAGTTGTTGTTGCGGCCGCAGATGAGGCAGTCGTTCGGGTGGTTCGATAGTATCAGTTCAAGCACGCTCCTGCGGATAGAGACGATCTCGGGATCGTGCGTCGTTATCTCCATGTTCTCCTCGAGCGGCGTGCAGCATGCCCTGAGCATCTTGTTCGAGCCCTTTACCCTCACGATGCATATGCCGCAGCTCGCCGACGGCGGAAGGTCAGGATGTTTGCAGAGCGTCGGTATCTTTATCTGGACGCTCCTGGCGGCCTCGAGTATCGTCGTCCCCTCGGGGACCCTTAAAAGAATGTCGTTTATCTTCGCCTGTATGGATTTTGCCATGTTTTATTCCTTACCT
>JAKLIT010000122.1 GCA_022709465.1 Candidatus Omnitrophota bacterium
GAAAGGTTCTCGGCCTGCGCGATTTTATCGAGGATGAAATACGCCTTTACCCTCTTCGTCGCCTCGTCGCGGAACTTGTCCTTCATCGCGGCCTCTTCCTTCTGGATATCATCGACCTTGTAGCCCATATACTGCAGCCTCTGCTGAGCGTCCTTGAGCATATGCGCAGCTTCGGCATCGACCATCGAGGACGGCGCCTCGAAACTCACAGATTTTATCAGCTGGCTCATGAGGTCCTCTTCCATCTTGAACCTGACCTCCTGCTCCTTCGCCTTTGTGAGTTCCTCGCGTATGTTCCCGCGCAGCTCGAGCAGCGACTTGAAGCCGCCTATATCCTTTGCAAACTCGTCGTCAATCGCGGGCGCCACCTTCTCCTTGACCTGGTTGACCGTCACGATGAATACCGCGGGCTTTCCGGCCTGGTCCTTCTTCGGGTAGTTAGCGGGAAGCGTAGTGTTGACCGTCCTCGTGTCTCCCGGGACCGCGCCGATCAGCTGGCTCATGAACTCGGGCTTCGTCGATTTAGGCGTGAGCGGGAACCAGACGTTCTCGTTCTTCTCGCCCGGTCGGCCTCGCTCGGGCGAGGCCAGGCCCTCCACTGATATCTCTACATCGCAGAGGCACCAGTCGTTCTCTTTCGCGGGGCGGCCGGCCACGTCCTTGAGCTGCGAATGCCTCTCCTGGAGTTCCTCTATTACCTTATCGACATCTTCCGTGGATATCTGGGCTTTCTGTTTCGTTGACTTGAGCCCCTTGTAATTCTTCAGTTTGATATCCGGGCGCACATGCACCTCGGCCTTGAACGAGAGCGGTTTGCCCGCCTCGAATATTATGTCCGTGACGGCAGGCATGCCTATCGTCTCGATGCCGGCATCCTTGACCGCCTTGACTATAGAGTCGCCGATAAGGCGTTTCTTGACCTCGTCGCCGGCCTTCTCCTTATAATGCGCCTCCACGAGATAACGCGGCGCCTTGCCTGTCCTGTATCCCGGGACCTCCGCGTACTTTTCTATCTCGTTATATATCTCGTCGAATTTTTCTTTTATCGTCTCCGCGGGGACCTCTATCTCGAAACCCCTGCGGGAACCCGCCAATTCCTTGCTTTTTACTTTCATAGTGATAATCTTCAGGCCTTTATGAGCCCGAAGTCCCCGTCCTTTCTCTTATAGACCACTTCAACTTTGTTGTCATCGGCGTTCCTGAACACGATGAACTCGCCGTTTGATATCTTAAGCTCCTCTACCGCTTCCTCTACCGACATGGGCTTCTCCGCAACGCGCTTCGTCTCCACTATCCTCGGGCCGGCGGCGGGTTTTTCGCCCCTCCAGTAATCCTTGATGCCCCAGATCCTCGTCGCGATCTCCTTTATCCTGCCGGAAGACCTCCTGACCCTGTGCTCCTTGACCTTGTCGTGCAGTTTATGCAGCTGGTTATCGAGGGAATCTATCGCCTTGTCTATAGACGCGTACATGTCGGTGGTCGTCTCGGTCGCGGTGAACTTCATATGCTTGCCGATGACGGTCATCTCCGCGATATGGCGGAACTTCGATACCTCGAGTACGACATGCGCCTCAAGGATGTTCTGGTGGAACTGGTTCAGCTTCGTTATCTTGTCGTTTATGTGCGACTTAATGCCTTCTGTCACGTCGAAATGCCTGCCTGTCACTACAACTTGCATAGCGAACCTCCTTTACATTCTGAATTTTTCGCCCAAATATATCTGCCTCGACTTCTGGTCGGAGATAAGTTCTTCTGCCGTGCCCGATATCAGCACTTTCCCGTCGGCCATGATATAGGACCTGTCGGTTATAGAAAGCGTCTCCCTGACGTTATGGTCGGTCAGCAGGACCCCGAGCCCCTTGTCCTTCAGGGAGCATATTATCTCCTGACATTCCGCGACCGCTATCGGGTCGATGCCCGAGAACGGCTCGTCGAACAATACGAACAGCGGCTCCGTCACGAGCGCGCGCGTTATCTCGAGGCGCCTGCGTTCGCCGCCCGAGAGCGTATATGCGAAATTCTTCGCGAGGTGCGATATCCTCAGCTCCCCGAGCAGCATCTCGAGCCTCTTCCTGCGCTCCTTCTTCGAGATCTTCAGCGTCTCGAGTATCGCCATGATATTCTCTTCGACGGTCAGTTTCCTGAATATCGACGGCTCCTGCGCGAGGTAGCCGATGCCGCAACGGGCCCTCCTGTGCATCGGGAGGTTCGTGATATCCTGGTTGTCGAAGATGACCTCGCCCTTGTCCGGCTCGATCAGGCCGGTTATCATGTAGAATGTCGTCGTCTTGCCGGCGCCGTTCGGGCCCAAAAGGCCGACGATCTCGCCCCGCTTGACGGATATGTCCACGCCGTCGACCACGCGACGGCGGTTATATGTCTTCTGCAGGCCCTTCGTCTCAAGCAGGTGCATCTAGAATACCTCTTTTGTCGCGGCCTTCGATTCTTCCGGGAAGATCGTGACCTTCGGCGAGCCGCTCAATATGACCTTCTGCTCCGCCGCCAAGTATACGGCCTCGTCGCTGAATGTCCAGCTTCCGCCGCGGACTATCTTCACGTTGCCTTTAGCTACTATCCTTGAGACCTTCTTCGTGCCCGAATCGTAATATGCCGTGGCGGTATCGCAGAATATCTGTCCGCGCTCGTCATCGACCCTTACATTCGTATTGAAGACCGCGTAGTTCTTTCCGTAATTTATCTCCATCGGGCCGTCGCAGACGATCGTCGTGGGTATCTTCTGCTCTGTGCCGTCCTCTTTCTTCTCGACGTTCTCGGCGTAAAGCTTTACGGGCCGGTCGGTGACTATCTTCTGGTCCGCGTTCTTCCAGTCGACCTCGTCGGTCACCATCTTCGTGCCGTCGGTGCCGGAGACAACGACGTTCGACTCGAAATGCGCGTCGCTTGTGTTCCTGTTGAACACTCCCTTGTCCGCGGTCAGGGTCATGTCTATCTCTTCGCCGTATGCCTTGGCGACGACATCCGTAAGGTTCACGACTTCCGTCATGATGTCGGCGGACTTGCCCTGGACTTCCCATTTCTTCCTGCCGCTCTTCTCGTAACCGGCGAGCGAGAAAGCCATGACCTGCTGGTCTGTCGAGAGCGCCGCCGGCTCTTCCGCGGGCGGCTTTGCGGGCTTATCGCTGCGCACCGCGCAACCGTTGAACGACAGCGCTATCAGCAACGCAGCCAAAAATTTATTTAATCTCATCTTGAGTTTTCCACCTTTCGTGGAACCAGACCCACTGTGACGGGTATCTCCTAATATATGATTCTATGACCTTAGACCATTTCTGCGTGTTGGCCATTATATCCGCGTCCTTGTTCCCGGTAATTTCGAGCTCAAGCGGCTCCTCCACGTAGATCGTATGCGTATCCTTCTCGCGGACGATAAACATCGGTATTATCGGCACTGCGGTCGCGAGCGCCAGTATCACCGGCGCCGTCGGTGTGAACGCCTTGCGCCCGAAGAAATCCACGAAGACCCCGTCGAGCGATGATATGTCCTGGTCCGCAAGTATCGCTATCGACTGGCCTTCCTTAAGCAGTTTCAATATCGTCTTTGCCGACTCATCGCGCATTATGACGTTCACGCCGAGCCCCCTGCGCAGGTCATTGACCCACGCGTCATACTTCTCGTAGCGGAGCCTGCGCGCGAGGACGTTTACCGGGTACCTCTTCAGGCCGAAATAGCCCGCGAGGAGCTCCCAATTGCCGAAATGCGCCGACAGGACGATGAATCCCCTTTTTTGAGAAAGAGCCCTATCTACTATATCGAGCCCTTTTATCTTGACGTATCTGTCAATATTCCCGGAGGTGAACTTCGGGGAATTCAGCATCTCGAAAAGGTTCTCCCCGAGATTCCTGAATACCCCCCTGGCTATAGCCCGGATCTCAGCACCGGATTTCTCTTTCCCGAAGGCAAGCTTCAGGTTCTCGACGGCCTTCTTCCTGGGCGCTGCGGCCAAAAAAAAGGCGCATTCCCCCATCCGTCTGCCTATAAACCTGTTAATTTTAATCGGAAAGAGAAGCGAGATAAAACTGGCTGTCTTTAGAAGGTAATAT
>JAKLIT010000123.1 GCA_022709465.1 Candidatus Omnitrophota bacterium
ATCCATGGAGATCTGCAGGTTGATGTTACCGAGGGACAGCGCCGCTAATCCGATTATGACCAGGCCTGCGGCTATCAGGGCCTTGTTCTTGAAATAGATGCATAAACGCGAGACCGACATGGCCCCGATAAAAGCCCCTATCCCGAGAGGGACAAGTATAAGCCCGCTTAAATAGGCCGTATACCCCATCATCGTCTGGTAAAAGAGCGGCATGAGCGCCATGACCCCGTACATGATCGCGCCGATCATGAAAGCAATGACCATTCCGCCGGTAAGGTTCCTGTCCTTGAGGATGCGCAGGTCAACCACCGGATGCTTCACCCGGAATTCCCATATTACGAACGCGACGAGCGAGATGACAACAACGATCGCCGTCCAGCATATCCAGGATGCCTGGAACCAATCCGCCTCCTGGCCTTTGTCGAGGACCAGCTGAAGCGCGCCGAGGCCCAGCGCCATCAGCGCGAACCCGTAATAGTCGATGCCGGTCCTGGTCTTGCGTATGTACGGCGGGTCCTCCACAAAGACCTTTGACATAATTACCGCTATGATGCCCACCGGCACGTTTATGAAGAAGAGCCACCGCCATGAGAAGTTGTCGGTAAGCCAGCCCCCGATGACAGGGCCTATGATAGGCGCTACTATTACCCCCATCGCAAAGACCGCCATGGCTGAAGTGCGCTTCTCCTTCGGGAAACTTTCAAGCAGTATCGCCTGGGAGATCGGCTGGAGGGCCCCTCCCCCTATGCCCTGAAATATCCGGAACAGGACCAATTGCCCGAGGCTGCCGGCTATGCCGCACAGCACCGACGAAACGGTAAACAGCGATATGCAGACAAGGAGCACGCGTTTACGGCCGAAAAAACTGCCGAACCATGCCGAGGCGGGCAATATGATGGCGTTCGCGACAAGATAGCTCGTTAAGACCCATGTCCCTTCGTGGGTGGTCGCGGAAAGGTTCCCCGCGATCTGCGGCAAGGCGACATTCGCGATGGATGTGTCGAGGACCTCCATGGTCGCGGCCAGCATGACCGCGATGCAGATAAGCCACGGGTTGCTTTTCGGGCGCCATTCATCGTGCTGCATTAACGGGCCTCTATCTCTGCGATGACCGACATTCCAACACCGAGGTCATATTTGTCATATGGTTGGCCGTCAAAAACGATCTTTACCGGGATGCGCTGGACCACCTTGACAAAATTCCCGGACGCGTTCTCCGGAGGGAACATACTGAATTTGGCTCCGGTGCCGCGCTGGATGCTGTCGACGCGGCCGTCGAAGACCTTGCCGGGATACGTATCTATCCTTATCCTGGCCTCCTGGCCGGGCCTGACATTCTTAAGCTGCGTCTCCTTATAATTGGCGACGACCCACATTTCATCCGATACGACCGCCATAAGGCCCTGGCCCGGCTGTATCTGGTTGCCCGCCTCGACGGACCTTTTCGCCACGTGGCCGTCCGCCGGCGCATATATCTTTGTATATTCAAGGTTGCGCTGCGCGATATTGTACTGCGCCTCGGCGGCTTCGGCATGCGCTTTCGCAAGGTTATAAGCAGTAACGGCGTTCTCATACCTCTCTTTCGGGTATACCTCTTCCTTATATAACGCCTCGGCGCGGTCCCTGTCGCGCGACGCTTGCTCAAGCGCTACCTTGCGTATATCAAGGGCCGCCTGCGCCTCCTTAACCCGTAATTCGTAATCCGCGGGATCTAACTCGACCAGCACGTCCCCTTTTTTCACGATACGGTTGTCCTCCACATTAACTGTCTTGACCGTCCCGGGGACTTTTGACGCTACACTGTGGATCCTGCCCTCGATGTACGCGTCGTCAGTGGAAACGCGGCTGAGCCCGCCGATTACAAAGAGGATCACTACCACGGCGGCAACGCCGAACGAAGCAAGAAATATCCCCAGCAGCTTTGTCTTCTTAATGTTTTTCAGGTCCATTTTTGTTCTCCATTGTTTCGTAAATAAGTGTAAGGTCAATTCCCATGGAATACATAAGTTTCGCGTAATTGCGTTTCAACTCGTAATCCGCGCCATAATAATTTGTGCGGGCCCTTGTCTGCAGGGTTATCGCCTCAAGCACATCGGTAGGCGTGGCGACTCCCGCCGTATATTTTATGCGGTACGCGCGGACGTTCTCGTCGGCCTGCCCGATCGCTTCCGCGGCGACGGAGACTTTTTCGCAGGCGTCCTTAAGGCCAAGAAGGCTGTCTTTCACCTCGAGTTTGATATCCTCGACCAGCTTCTCCTTCTGTTCCTTTATCTGTCCCTGCAAAGCGCGTTCCTTGAGCAGGTCCGCCCGCGCCGCGCCTCCGTCATAGAGGTTCATCTTTACCCCAAGGTTTACCGACATATTGTCCTCATGGACCATGTAATTATTCTTAGTACGGTTGTATCCTCCGTCGGCGTAAAGGACGGGAAGGTTCTCGACCGCCTTCGCCTTCTCGCTCGAGACGGATGCCTTAATCCTGTTCTCATAAAAAGATATTTCCGGCCTCTGCTCTTGCGCGATGGCCCAGGCATCCTCTATCCCCGGGTACTGGGGTAGCTCCATCTCTATGTCCCGGACGACGAGTTTCTCTTCCATCGGGAAAGCCAGAATATTATTCAGCCGCGCGGCGACGACTTCCCTGCTGTTTCGCGCGCCTATAAGCTTTTGCTTCGCGTCGGCAAGCTTTACTTTCGCGGGAAGCAGGTCATTCCTTACTATGACACCCTGCTCGAACAGGTGTTCCATGTCTTCAATATATGACCCGAGGCTCTCGGACTCTTTTTCAGCGACGCTGATCATCTTCTCCGATTCCAGCAGGTCCAGGTAGGCCGTGATGAACTCCAGCGTGGCCACGCGCTTCACGCTCTCGCTTCGGGCCTTCGTTGCCTCAACCATATCCTTTGACGCGCGGTAGTCCGAAAGGCTCTTGCCGAAATCGAACAATGTCTGGTAAACGTTCACGCCGAAGGAATACGGGTTCTTATCCGAGGTCGGCACGGACATGCCCCCGAATTTCATCTCTTGCTTGTACTTGTTGAATGTCTGGGTGGCTCCTACATTCAGCTGCGGCAGCATTACCGAACGGGCCATCAGCGAGTTCTGGAAAGCCATTTCATCGTCATAGGCCGAGATCCTTACAAGCCGGCTGTCTTTCTGCACTATCGCGATCCCTTCCTGGATAGTCAGGAGCCTGCCCTCACTCCGGGTTGTCTCTTGCCCGTATGCCGGGCGTCCGGAACACGCAAGTAAGGCCAGGAACACGCCTGCCGCTATAATAACTGACTTCCTTTCCATTCTACCTATCCTTCCGCTAACCATATGCCGATTACTGTGAGTGAACATATACTCCATTAATTGAACCTTTGTTCATTTTTAAAATATACCATTCATTTAGGGTTTTGTCAAGATGGATATTTCAGGCGGGGTAATGTACCTTTACTTTCCGGAGATCCCGTTCAACAGGCAGTTTAATATTAGACCGGACATGCCGGCCAGGTTCTTCTTCCCTTTTTCGTATTCCTTGAACCATTTCAGGACAAATGATTTCATTATCGCGGTCAATATGTCCAGGACCTGCATCGGCTCGAAATCCTTGCTTATGACCCCTTCTTTCTGGGCCTGTTTGACTATATCCGCCATACACCTTTCAAATTTCTGGCCTGCGGGGGTACCGCGAAGCCCCTTCTCGGCGATCATCATATCGTCGGCTTCAGAGACGAAAATACGGAAGAAATCCAGATTATCCTCAAAAAACACGAGGGATTCGCGCACAAATGTCTCCAGCTTGCCTTTCGCGTCCTTAGCCGACGACATCTTCTCCTCGACTATCGACAACATTATCTTTAACTTTTCCGTAAACAGGGAGAGATACAGCGCGTCTTTATCCTTGAAATGCAGGTAGACGGTGCCGATAGCATACTGGGCCTCTTTCGCGATATCCCTTATCGTCGCCTTGTGGTATCCCTTCAACGCGAAGATATGCTCCGCCGCCGCGAAGATATCGGACCTC
>JAKLIT010000124.1 GCA_022709465.1 Candidatus Omnitrophota bacterium
TGCGTGTCGCCGTTCGTGGACAATACCTCGAAACCGCTCGCCTTCTGCTCTTTATCGTACCACATCTCCATGATGGTGACGTCGAGCGTGCCGCCGCCGAGGTCGAAGACCATGATCTTCATCTCTTTCTCGGCCTTGTCGATGCCGTACGCAAGGCATGCCGCTGTCGGCTCGTTGATTATGCGCAACACCTTCAATCCGGCGATCTCGCCCGCATCCTTCGTCGCCTGGCGCTGGTTATCGTTGAAATAAGCGGGGCATGTTATTACCGCCTCGTTGACGGTGTCGCCGAGGTATGCTTCCGCGTCCTGCTTTATCTTCTGCAGTATGAACGCCGATATCTGCTGCGGCGTATAGTCCTTGCCGTATACGCCGAACTTGAAATCGGTGCCCATCTTCCTCTTCGCGGCCTGTATCGTCCCCTCCGGGTTTATAGCGGCCTGCCTGCGCGCGGGTTCTCCGACGAGGCGCTGTCCGTCCTTCGTGAAAGCCACATAAGACGGGAACGCCTTCCCGCTCGCCACGCCCGCGCCTTCCGCGGACGGTATTATCGCCGGGCGGTCGCCTTCCATTACCGCCGCAGCCGAGTTTGATGTACCCAGGTCTATTCCGATCGCTCTTGCCATTTTATTTTTCCTCCTCTGATTTTTCTTCCGTAGTTTCTTCTTCCTTCTTATTCGAGACCTTCACTGCCGCCGGCCTCAAAACCTTTCCGTTAAGCTCGTATCCTTTTCTCATTACCTCGAGCACGGTATTCTCGGGATGGACCACGTCTTCGACGTGTTCGACCGCTTCGTGTTTCTCCGGGTCGAACGGCTGCCCCGCGGGGTCGATCACCTTAAGCCCGTTCTCCTTCAGTATATCCTCGAAGTCGCGCCTTACCATCTCGATGCCCTGCAGGAGCACCTTCGTGTCGTTCGTATTCTTCGCCGAGTCGATCGCGCGCTCGAAATCGTCCATCACTCTCAACAGCTCCGTGATGATGCCTTCGTTTGCGAAACGCTGGAAATCCAGTTTCTCCTTGTCCTGCCTCTTCTTCCTGTTCTCGAAATCCGCCTGCATGCGCAGCATCTTCTCGGCGCACGCGTCCGCGGACGCGGCCTTCTCCTTGAGAGCGTTGAGCTCTTCTTCGGCGATCTTTATTTTTTTATGCTCGTCCATCATATCCCGTCATTCGCTTAGCCTGGTAAGGAGCCTGCTGAACGCGTTGCTTACGAATTCAACCGCGGGGACAGCCCTCGTATAATCCATCCTTGTGGGGCCTATCACTCCTATGCTGCCGACATTCCTGTTGCCTATCCTGTAATTCGATATCACTATGCTGCATTCCCTGATATCATCGTAGGGGTTCTCGGAACCTATATGTATCCTCGCGCTCTGCTCGTTCATGTCCTGGTCCATTATATCGAGTATCTCTTCCTCTTCCTCGAGGATCTTCAGCAGGCGTTTGACCTTATCCGAGTCCCTGAACTCCGGCTGTTCCATCATATGGTGCGCGCCGTCGAGAAGTATCCTCTCGCCGCTGTCCTCGAGGATATGCGACATACTTAGCAGCTCTGTAGCTTCCTTGAACAGGTGATGGAACGGGTCGTTCTCCCCGATGACCCTCCTGAGCAGGTGGTCCGCTATCTCGTTTAGTTGCAGGCCGTCAAGCTCGTCATTCAGGAATTTCGACACCTTCGACAGCTCCGACTCCTCAAGCGTCCCGTGTATCTCGAATATCGAGTGCTTCACGAGGCCCTGCGCCGTAAACAGCAGCGCGTATACCTTCGTCCTCGTCGCGGGGATAAGCTCTATCCTCTTGAAGGTCCTTCTCTTCGCCCGCGGGAAACTGACCATCGAAGTCTGCCCGGTCAGGCCGGACACTATGCGCGCCGCCCTCTTTATGAGGTCCTCAAGCTCATCCGCCTCCTGGCTCAAGGCGCCCTCGACAAACTCCTTCTCGTCCTGGGTCAGCTGTTTCTGCTCCATTATAGAGTCGACAAAATACCTGTATCCCATGTCCGTCGGTATCCTCCCGGCCGAGGTGTGCGGATGCATTATATAGCCGACCTCTTCCAGTTCGGACATGATATTCCTTATGGTCGCAGGGCTGAGCCGCTCCCTGAGCTTCCTGGAGACGGCAAGTGAACCGACCGGGGCAGCAGTCGATACGTACGAATCGACGACCACCTCGAGGATGTTGTTTCTCCTTGATATATAATCGGTTACAACCATTTGGCTTTCCCCATTAGCACTCATTTCGCCTGAGTGCTAACTAGAGTTTATCACAAAAGCCCTTTTTGTCAAGTAAATTTTTTAGCCGGACCGGCATATCCGCCTCCAGATAGACGTACTCTCCCCTGAAATCACGGCTTATTATGCTGGATTCCTTATATATCTGGCTCAGGAGCTTGCCTTCCGACTGCGGGATGGCGGCCTTGACGTAGACAAGCGATGCGAACAGTATCATGGAGACCCTCTGGACGAGCTCTTCGAGGTTCTCCTTCTTCAGGGCCGATATGGCTATAGCATTGTCGAACTCGCGCAGCAGCCGGGAGATGACGGCCTTGTCCTCGACCTTATCCGACTTGTTCAGCACCGTTATGATCGTCTTGTCGCGGATATCGAGCTCTTCGAGGACCTCGTATACCGCCTGGCTGAGCTCATGCACTATCGGGCTCGACGCGTCGAGCACATGTATGATTATATCCGCTTCGGCGACCTCCTCAAGCGTGGCCTTGAACGCCTCGATGAGATGGTGCGGCAGGCGGTGCAGGAAACCTACCGTATCGACAAAGACGACTTTCTGGTTGTTCGGCAGCACGAACCTGCGCGCGGTAGGGTCGAGTGTTGAAAAGAGCCGGTCCTGCGACAGCACATCCGAATCCGTAAGCGCGTTGAGCAGGGTCGATTTCCCGGCGTTCGTATATCCTATCAGGGATATTATCGATATCTCCCCCTCGTGGCGCCTGCGGCGGAGCTCTCCCCTGCGTTCATGGATCTTCGAGAGGCTGTCTTTTAGCCTCGATATCTTCTCCCTTATCTTCCTGCGGTCCATCTCGAGTTTCTGCTCTCCGGGGCCCCTCGTACCTATGCCGCCTCCGAGCCGCGAGAGCATGATGCCCTTGCCCTTCAGGCGCGGCAGGAGGTATTCGAGCTGCGCCAGCTCCACCTGTACCTTGCCTTCGGTCGAATGCGCCCTGCGCGCGAAGATGTCGAGGATGAGCTGCGTCCTGTCTATGACCTTGGCTCCGATGGATTCCTCAAGGTTCTGCTGTTGTGAGGAGGTCAGGTCATCGCCGAATATCACGACATCGGCTCCCTTGTCTTTGCAGATCGAGCTTATCTCCTCGGCTTTTCCTTTCCCGATATAATGCCCGGCAACCGGCTTGTCCTTAAAACACTCTACAAGGTCGACCACCTGCAGGCCCGCGGACCTGACCAGCTCCCTGAGCTCATAATTTGTATCGTCGAGTTTCCAGGTGTCTTTATATTTCTTGTCGAAAAATTCTACGGTTACTAAGAGAGCTTTTTCCATATCGCCCTTGCCGTCTCCTCAGTATCGAAATCCTTTTCGAGCATTATCCATTCGATGCGCGGGTCACGCTTGAACCACGTCATCTGCCTTTTCGCGAAATGCCTCGTATTCCTCTTCGCCAGCCTCTTGGCCTCCTCGATGCCGTAGTCGCCGGCAAGATATCCGAATGCCTCCCTGTATCCGAGCGCCTGCGAAGCGGTCAAGCTCAGCTTTCCTCCCATAAGCGCCCTCGCCTCATCTATCAGGCCTTCGGAGAACATCTGCTCGACCCTTTCGTCTATCTTCTCATACAACGCCGCGCGTTCCATCTCGAGACCGAATATCCTGATATCATATTTATCCCCAAGCCCCGAAGTCCTCTTCCTCAGTTCGGATATCGGCGCGGACGCCTTCTCGAAGACCTCCAGCGCGCGGATTATCCTGCGCAGGTCGTTCGGATGTATCCTCGCGGCGGACTCAGGGTCAACCTGCTTAAGCCTTTCG
>JAKLIT010000125.1 GCA_022709465.1 Candidatus Omnitrophota bacterium
TTGCTGGCTTGAGCTCGAGCCGCTCCCGCACGGAAAGCAGTACGAATTCGTAGACAAGGTCGTAGGCGGCGCGATACCGAGGCAGTTCATACCTTCCGTCGAGAAAGGCGTTAAGGAAGCGATGACGAAGGGCTTCCTCGCGGGTTACCCTGTCGTCGACGTCAGGGTAACCGTCTTTGACGGCTCGTTCCACGAGGTCGACTCGTCGGACATGGCATTCCAGATAGCCGGCTCCATGGCGTTCAAGAGCGGCCAGGAGCAGGCGAGCCCCGTCCTGCTTGAGCCGATAATGAGCGTAGAGATAATCGTGCCGAACGATTATCTCGGGCAGATAACGGGCGACATAAATTCCCGCCGCGGGAGGATCATGGGCATCGAGGGCAGGGGCAAGCAGGAGTACGTGAAGGCGTCCATACCGCTGTCCGAGATGTTCAAATACGCCACGGAACTGCGCTCGATGACGGGCGGCCGCGGCTCATATTCGATGAAATTCGACCATTACGAGGAAGTCCCCGCCAAGATCACCCAGGCCATAGTCGCCAACATGAAGAAGGCGGCTGAGGAAGCGGCCGGCAGCCACGCGGGGCACGGCCACGAGCATAAGTAAACTATTGCCAATACCCTCCTAAAAGTGGTATAATTCCCTATCTAAATCCACAAAACAAACCTAATCGGAGGTATTTTCTGAGATGTCCGGACACTCAAAATGGAAGACACAAAAGAACAAGAAGGCCGCTGCTGACGCGGTAAAAGGAAGGGCTTTCACCAAGGCGACGAAAGAGATCACCGTCGCCGCGAAAGACGGAGGTGGCGACCCCGATACGAACCCGAGGCTGCGCTTCGCGCTGGCAAAAGCCAGGGAAGTTAACATGCCGAAGGATAATATCGAAAAGGCGATAAAGAAGGGCACCGGCGAGCTTCCCGGCGTCGTTTACGAGACGATCTACTACGAGGTATACGGGCCGGGCGGCGTGGCCATAATAGTCGAGGCGCTCACCGACAACAAGAACAGGGCTTCAGCGGAGATTAAGAACATCCTTTCGCGCAAGGGCGGCAGCATGGCGGGGACGGGCTCGGTATCGCGCCTGTTCCATAAGAAAGGACTTATTGTCGTCGAGAAGTCGAAGATAGGCGAGGACAAGCTCATGGATATCGTCCTCAACGCCGGCGCCGAGGACATGGCGACCGAGGATACCGTTTACGAGATCACGACGGACCCGAAAGATTTCGAGAAGGTAAAGAAGGCGCTTGACGACAACAAGGTCGAGTGCCAGAGCGCGGAAGTCACAACTCTGCCGACGATGACGGTTAAGGTTACGGGAGCTCCCGCGAAACAGGTTCTCGCGCTCGTCGAGACGCTCGAAGATTACGAGGACGTCCAGAACGTCTACGCGAATTTCGATATTCCCGACGACATACTGGAGCAGCCCAAGGACTGATAATGAGGATACTGGGTATCGACCCAGGTTTATGCGTAACGGGCTACGGGCTCATTGAAGCCGGCCCGCGCGGCCTCAGATTGATAGAGGCGGGCGTGGTCAGGACGTCCGCAAAAGATGATATAGAGGCAAGGCTCGCGAGGATATACGAAGGCCTCGAGGGGCTCGTAAAGGAGCACAAGCCCGAAGTGTTCGTGCTCGAGCAGCTCTATTCGCATTACAATCACCCGATGACGGCGATTCTTATGGGGCACGCGAGGGGCGTCATATGCCTGCTCGCGAAGCGGTCGGGCGCAGAGCTCGTAGGGTATCCCGCGACCCGCATCAAGAAGGCGTTGACGGGCGCAGGGCATGCCGGCAAGCACCAGGTGCAGCGCATGATACAAGGCCTTTTCGGCATGGCGGCGGCGCCGGAACCGCCCGACATTTCGGACGCGCTGGCACTCGCGGTTGCCCACGCGTATATGGCGCAAAAGGAGCCCGTCACCAGATTAACCCTGAAGGTCAACCGGGGGAAGAGATGATATCCCATATACGGGGAAAGATAGCGAAGCGCAAACAGTCGTCGCTTATCCTCGACGTGGACGGCGGGTTCTCGTACGAGGTCCTGATACCCGGCTGCGTCATGAAGGCGATAGACGGCAGCATAGCCCCCGACGGCACTGTCAAGCTCATAACATACCATTACCACCATACCGACCCCGCCCGCAGCATACCGGTCCTCATAGGTTTCCTTAACGAGATAGAGAAGGAATTCTTCGAAAAATTCATAACCGTCTCCGGCATAGGGCCGAAGGCCGCTGTTAAGGCGCTCAACGCCTCCATACCTCAGGTGGTGAAGGCGATCGCCGACGGCGACCTGTCGACGCTGAAATCCCTTCCGGGCATAGGCGAGCAGAGGGCGAAGGAGATAGTCGCGAAACTGCAGAACAAGGTCGGCAAATTTGGCCTCATACGCGAATACGGCATAGAGGTCACGGTATCGAAAGAGCAGGATTTTGTCGAGGAGGCGGTCGATGTCCTGCTGCAGCTGCAGTATACGAAGCAGGAAGCGAAGGATATGGTGCAGAAGGCGCTGCAGCGTTCGCCGAAGATGGATACCGCCGAGGACCTGCTGAACGAAGTATACAAGAATAAGAAGGGCGCGAAATGAGCTCCGATAAGGCCAGGGAAGAAGGGCCGCTGCGCGAGAAGCTGGTCGTCGCACAGGAGGCCGAAGAAGACGCGATACTCAACCTGTCGCTGCGTCCGGCAAAAGTCGGCGATTTCGTCGGGCAGAAAGCCGTAGTAGATAACGTGCTAATAGCTATAGCCGCGGCTAAAGGCCGTAAGGAGCCGCTCGAGCATGTGCTCTTCTCGGGCCCTCCCGGGCTCGGCAAGACGACGCTCGCCCATATAATCGCGGGCGAGATGGGCACGAAGATAACGGCGACGTCGGGGCCCGCCATAGAGCGCGCGGGAGACCTGATAGGGATCCTCACGAACCTCGGGGAAGGCGATATACTTTTCATAGACGAGATACACCGGCTCTCGAAGGTCGTCGAGGAGTTCCTATACCCGGCGATGGAGAACTACCAGATAGATTTCACGATAGATAAGGGGCCTTACGCGAAGACGATAAAGTTCAACCTGAAGCGCTTCACGCTGATAGGTGCGACGACCCGTTCCGGGCTGCTGAGCGCGCCGATGCGCGGAAGGTTCGGGATGCACTATACGCTGGATTTCTATTCCCCGGAGGATCTCGTCCGGATAGTCAAGAGGTCCGCCGGCATACTCAAGATCAACCTTGATAAGGAGAGCGCAGCGGAGATATCGCGCCGCGCGCGCGGGACCCCGCGTATCGCCAACAGGCTCTTGCGCAGGGTACGCGACTACGCCGAGGTCAAGAACGGCGGCAAGGTCGATGCGAATACGGTCGACAGGGCGCTCGCGATGCTCGGTATCGATAATATGGGCCTCGACGCGCTCGACAGGAAAGTGCTAAAGGCGGTCATAGAGACATATAAGGGCGGGCCGGTCGGCATAGAATCGCTTGCCGCGACGCTGAACGAAGAGCCCGATACGATATCCGATGTCGTCGAACCGTTCCTGCTGAAGATAGGGTTCCTGAAACGGACCCCGAGAGGCAGGGAGGCGACGGACGCCGCCTGCGAACACATGAAAGTCCCCTCCAGGAAAGAGTCCCGGAAGGAGTTATTCTAGCCGGTCATGCGCAACCGCCTCCTTTTTGCCATCGTAACCCTGCTTGCCGTGAATTTTTCCGACGCGACAGCCGCGCCGGTGGTCCGTGTAGCCATAGCAAAAGACGCGGATTCGGTGAAGATATTCATAGCCGGCGATTACAGGATAACCGACCTCGTCTCGAAAGAGGTGCTGCTCGAAGGCAAATACGCTGCCGAGACGTCTTTAGCCGCTGACGGCCCCGGAGGTTTCCGCATGGGGGATTCCCGGGTATCCGCCGACGCTATAAGCATAGAGCCGCTTGGAGGCGCGAGGGCGTATATAAACGACCGCATATTCA
>JAKLIT010000126.1 GCA_022709465.1 Candidatus Omnitrophota bacterium
TCTTCGTCTTCTTTGTCTTTGTCATGATGACGACCGATCCTTTGAACAGGTCTTCCCTGGCGGATGCGACCCCGCGTTTTTCGGAACCGGCGAGCGGGTGCGACCCGACAAAATCCACGCCCGCGGGCATCGACTTCTCAAGCTGCCCGACTATCGAGCTTTTAGTGCTTCCGACATCCGTTACGATACATCCCTTTTTCAGTGAACGGGAGACCTTCTTCCCGAACCCGGGTATCAGGCAGACCGGCGTCGCGATTATCACGAGATCGGCCCCTTCAGCGCCCTTGGCCGCGTCGAGAGTGCCCTTGTCTATCGCGCCGCGGGAAATGGCTTCATCTATGGATGACGCCCTGTGCCCTATCCCGACCACCGTCCCTGCGAGGCGCCTCTTCCTGACCGCCTCGCCGATCGAACCCCCGATGAGGCCGACGCCGATTATCGCTATCTTCCTAAATATCACGCCCAACCGCTTTCGCGACTCCCTTAAGTTCCTTCATCATCTTGTCGAAATTATCCGGCACAAGCGACTGCGCGCCGTCCGAGAGCGCCTCTTCCGGCTTCGGATGGACCTCTATTATAAGGCCGTCGCAGCCTGAGGCCACCGCGGCCTTCGCCATCGCGGGGACATAGCCCCACTTTCCTACAGCATGGCTCGGGTCTATGACTACCGGCAGGTGCGTCAGTTTCTTGAGGACGGGCACCGCGCTCAGGTCGAGCGTGAAACGCGTCTGGTCCTCGAACGTCCTTATGCCGCGCTCGCAGAGCATCACGTTGAAATTCCCGTTAGAAAGTATGTACTCCGCCGACATGAGCAGCTCGATTATCGTGGAGGATATGCCCCTCTTCAGCAGGACCGGCATCTTCGACATACCGACTTCCTTCAGCAGGTTGAAATTCTGCATGTTCCTCGCGCCTATCTGCAATATGTCCGCGTACTTCTCCAACAGCGGAAGGTCGCGGATATCCATAATCTCGGTTATTACCGGAAGGCCCGTCTTCTGGCTCGCTTCCTTGAGGTACTTAAGCCCCTCCTCCCCGAGCCCCTGGAAGCTGTAGGGCGAAGTGCGCGGCTTGAACGCTCCGCCGCGAAGTATCGAAGCGCCCGACTTCTTCACCGTCTTTGCAATATTCATGAGCATCTCGCGGCTTTCGATCGAACACGGCCCGGCCATCACCGGTATCTTCTTTCCGCCGACCTTGACCTTGCCGATATTGATCACCGAATTCTCATGCTTGAATTCGCGCGATACGAGCTTATAGGGCGCCAGTATGGACATGACCTTCTCGACGCCGGGGAATACGTCGAGCGGGGTCGAACGCAGGACATCCTCTTCACCTATGACGCCTATGATCGTGCGCTCCACGCCTTTTGATATCATCGGCTTGAGCCCGAGCGACTTGATCTTTGATACGAGGTGTTTCAGCTGCGATTCTGTCGTTTCGGGTTTTAATACGATTATCATCTTGATTCTCCTTCAGCGCCTGCCGGCGTCTTCAGAATTTTCTTCATTGCGTCGATGAACTTTTTGTTCTCTTTGCCGGTGCCTATAGTTACCCTTATATAACTGTCAAGCTTATAGGGTTTCATGTCCCTGACTATGACGCCGTACCTCAGGAGTCTCTGGAACACTTCCCAGCCGTCCCTCTTCACGTCTACGAGTATGAAGTTCGTCTGGCTCGGGACATAAGAAAGGCCCATCCTGTCGAGCGCCCCGTAAAGGGACTTCTTGCCCTTCAGAACCGTCTGCCTTGTCCTCTTCAGGTGTATCGCGTCGTCTAACGCCGCCGCGGCGGCGACTTGCGCGAGCGAGTTGACGTTGAACGGCTGCCTGACCCTGTTCATGCACTCTATGAGTTCCGGGTTTGCCAGCGCGTAACCGACCCTGAGCCCGGCGAGCCCGTATGCCTTCGAGAACGTCCTCAATATTATGAGGTTCCTGTCCTTCAGGTGCCTCATCGTGTCGGGATAATCCTTCGCGTCCACGAAATCGTAATACGCCTCGTCCATGACGACTATTACGCTGTCCGGGATATTCTCGAGGAACTTTGTTATCTGCTTGTCGCTGACGTACGTGCCGGTCGGGTTGTCGGGATTCGCGATAAAGACGATCTTCGTCTTGTCGTCTATCGCTTTCCTTATGCCGTCCATATCGTATTTCAAATTCACGTTCGGGACGACCTTTACCCTGCGGCCGTACGATTCCGTAATGAGGCGGTATTCGAGGAAAGTCGGGTCCGCGACTATCGCGTTCTCGTCCTCGTTCATGAACGCCTGTATTATGACCGCTATAAGCTCGTCCGAGCCGTTGCCGAACGCGAAGTTCTCCGGCTTAAGGCCCATCTTCTTCGATATCTTCGCCTTCAGGTAATAGCAGTTCCCGTCGGGATACCGGTTCAGGCCCTTCAGCGCTTTGCTTATGGCAGCAAGCGCCTTTTTTGAAGGCCCGAGCGAGTTCTCGTTCGAGGCGAGCTTATAGACCTCTTCCAGCAGCAGCTCCCTCTTGACCTCGTCGATCGGTTTGCCCGGCTGGTAGGGTTGTATGTTCATTACGCCTTTTTTCGCTAACCTGCTCATTTCGTTCCTTTATACTAATGGATAGGATCCCAGTATCTTCAGGTTCGTGCAGACGCCTCCCAGCTGCTTCAGCGCCTTCTTTATTCCCGCATCCTCTTGGTGCCCTATCATGTCGACGAAGAAGCGGTACTCCCACGCCCTCTTTTTCGACGGGCGCGATTCTATCTTCGTCAGGTTTATCCTGTTCTTCTTGAACGGGACCAGCATATCGTGCAAAGCGCCGACCCTGTCCTTTACCGCGAACATTACCGAGGTCTTATCCTTGCCTGTAGGCCTGTTCTCGACCTTTCCGATGACAAGGAACCTCGTCATGTTATGCGGGCTGTCCTCTATCGAACGCGCGAGCATATTCAGCCCGTAGCATTCCGCGGCAAGGCTTGACCCGATCGCTGCGGCACCCTTCTCCTTGACCGCCATCTCGGCGGCTTTCGTCGTCGAGGTGACTTCTATCACTTCGACCCGCGGGAGGTTGGCTTCCAGCCACATCCTGCACTGGCCTATGACGCTCGGGTTCGAATACAATCTCTTTATCTTGTCCATCCTGCATTTCGCGAGCAGGTTGTGCGATATCTCAATCGAGATCTCCGAGCATATCTTCAGGTCGGACTCCATGAACATATCGAGCGTGTAATTTATCGCCCCCTCTATAGAATTCTCTATGGGGACAACCCCGTAATCCGCCCTGCCGTGCTCTACCTCGGCGAAGACGTCGTTGATCGTGTTTACGGGAAGATAACGCACCGATGAGCCGAACTTCTTCAGCGCGGCGATGTTCGAGAAGCTCGCCGGCGGGCCCATGTACGATATCCTCAACGGCTTCTCGAGCGCGAGGCACCCTGACATGATCTCGCGGTATATGGCCTGGAGCGACTCCCTTGAGAGGGGGCCTTCATTCTGCGCGGCGATCTTTTCGTATACTATCCTCTCCCTGTCGGGCGAGTACGCGCTCTTATTTGCCTTCGCCTTCAGCCGGCCTATCCTGTTGCTCAGCTGCGCCCTGCTGTTCAGGAGCTGTATTATCTTCCTGTCCAACAGGTCTATCTTCCTGCGTAACTTCTCCAGTTCCATCCTGTACCTCCTGGCCTCCGAGTCCCTGTTTCAATTCGCTTAGGTCTATATCCGCTTCCGTGAATTCCCCGAGCTTCGGCAGCTCGTTAAGCGAGCTGAGCCCGAACCTGTCGAGGAACTCCTTTGTCGTCCCGTATAATATCGGCCTGCCCGGCGCGTCCTTCCTGCCGGTAATCTTTATCAATTGCCTGTCCGCGAGCGTCTTTATGACCCCGTCGACGTTCACGCCGCGTATGTC
>JAKLIT010000127.1 GCA_022709465.1 Candidatus Omnitrophota bacterium
CGCCTGCGATAAATACAGCTCCTTCCTGCGCGTAGCACGGTGCGCCGTGCACGTCGCAGGCAAGCGTCGTCAGCAGTCCGTTATCCGAGAGCAGGAATTTCCTGCCGGTATTGAGCAGCAGGAAGCAGCCGGTGCCGTAGGTGTTCTTCATCTCCCCTGCCGAGAAACACCCTTGGCCGAAGAGTGCGGCTTGCTGGTCCCCCGCCACCCCGGCGATGGGGATACCCGCGGGCAGGCCGCATACACCCTTGGCAGTCGTGCCGAATATCGAGCTCGACGGCCTGACTTCCGGCAAAATGGCCTTCGGTATCTTTAATATCCTTAGCAGCTGCGCGTCCCACCTCTTTTCTCTAATGTTGAATATAAGCGTCCGCGAGGCGTTCGTGTAATCCGTCGCGTGGACCTTGCCTCCCGTTAATTTCCATATGAGCCAGGTATCTATAGTACCGAAACAAAGGGACGTGCCGTTTGGGGACGTGTCACAAGGGGACAGGTTACTCAAAATCCACTTTATCTTCGTACCGGAGAAATACGGGTCGATAACGAGACCTGTCTTCTTCCGGAAAAGGCCCGCGTGGCCGTCTTTCTTGAGTTTGTCGCAAATATCGGAAGTCCGTCGGCACTGCCAGACGATAGCGTTGTAGACAGGCTTGCCGGTCTTCCTGTCCCAGAGGACAGTCGTCTCGCGCTGGTTTGTGATGCCTATCGCGGCGATATCGGTTGGCTTGACATTTTTCCGTGAGAGCGCCTTCCTGACTACATACTCTACCGAACGCCATATCTCTTCGGGATCATGTTCGACCCATCCGGCGCGCGGGTATATCTGCCCAAACTCCTTATAAGCGCTGGAAACAATACGGCCGGGCTTATCGAATATATATGCCCGGCTTCCTGTAGTCCCCTGGTCTATCGCTAAAATATATTTCATAGTAACCTGTCCCCTAATGCGACGACAAGTATCTGAACGCGCTTAAGCAGGCCTTTGAGCCCTCGCCGGCGGCTATGATTATCTGCTTCTCCGGGACGTCGGTCACGTCGCCCGCGGCGAAGATGCCGGGGATGTTCGTTTCGTTGCTGCTGTTGACGATTATCTCTCCGGCTGCGTTCTTATTGAGTTCTCCTGCGAAGTCGGAATTGGGCAGGAGTCCTATCTCCACGAAGACACCCTGGACATTAAGCGTCTGCTCGTTGCCTTTTGTCGTTATCTTTATCGCGTTTACCATCTTATCGCCGATGACGGCTTTCACGACGCTGTCGTTTAATACCGTAGCGACGGGGCTCTTCTCTATCTTTTCCCGCACAACGGCTTCGCCACCGAGCTCGGGGGTATTATTTATAACGTAGACCTTCTTCGCGATCTTTATCATCTGCATTGCCGCGTCGAGCGCGGAGTTCCCTCCGCCTATCACGGCGACATCCTTGCCCGAAAAAATGGGGCCGTCACATGTCGCGCAGTATGTGAGGCCCTTATTCTTGAACTCCGTCTCTCCCGGCACCTTCAGCTCGCGGGACGTCTTCCCGGAAGCCACGATGACGGTCCTTGCCCGGTATTCCGCTTTTCCTGTCTTTACTGCAATCTCTCCGCCCTGCTTCTTAAGCTCCAGGACGGATTCCCTCTCGCGCACCTCGATGCCGTATTGCCGCATATGCTCTTCGAACTTCGCGGCGAGCTCCGGCCCGGATATGAACTGGTAACCGGTATAATTCTCGACATCGCCGCTCCAGGCCGCCTGCCCGCCGATATCCCAGCTTATCACGAGCAAACTCATCTTCTTTCGCGCCGCGTATACGGCCGCTGTTATCCCGGCTGGCCCCGCGCCGATTATTATGAGGTCATAAAGGGTCATATACCCAGTTCTTTTTTGATCTCGTCCCTGTCAAAACCGACTATTATCTTGCCTTCTATGTCGAGGACCGGTACGCCCATCTGGCCGGATTTTTGGACCATCTCCTCTCCCTTCGCGGGCTCGGCCGCGACGTTGATATCCTCGAACGCGACGTTATTATCCTTCAGGTACTGCTTGACCCTTATGCAATACGGGCATGTCGGCGTGCTGTACACTTTTACGTTCTTCATCAGAATTTCCCCCAGTGGATAATCCCTTCAAGAGGCCTTTTCGTATGGGGCTCCGGTTCCGACTTCGGATACCCTAACGATATTATGCTGACAAGTTTAAAACCCGCGGGCACGGATAACGCATCCGATATCTTCGCGCCGTATTCCTTTTTATCCCCGGCTATCCAGCATGCCCCAAGCCCCAATGCCGCCGCTGCAAGCAACATGTTCTCTGTTGCGGCGCTTCCGTCCTCGAGATAGTATTTCGTATCCTTGCAGAATACGACTATCGATGCCGCGGCTCCCGCCATGAACTTACCGTGGTCGGTTATTCCGGCGAGCTCTTTTATCTTCGCCTTGTCCGTCACGATGACGAACTCCCACGGCTGCTCGTTGCGCGCCGTCGCCGCAAGATGCCCCGCATCGGCTATCTTTTCCAGTTTATTTTTTTCGACCGGCTTGTCGCCGTACTCCCTTACGCTGATCCGGCTCCTGAAGGCCTCTAACGCGTCCATGTCATTCCCCCGACGGCAGCCCGTTCAACGCTTTAACATACGCGCACTCCGGGTGCCCTGCCCACGATTTATTCAATATAACGCGCAATTCGACGCAGGTAAATTCCTTCCCGCTCACGGTCTTCCTCGGACCGAGGCGCGTCTCGTATATGCGGCAACGGTAATGTACGCCGTCCGGCTCAGCGATGAGCTCTTCGCACGGGTCGCCGTCTTTTACGCCGCAGCACGCGCCGCACCGCCTGCACAGCGACTCATATTCCAGGTTCTTGTTCTTCTGGTACTCTATATAATCCCTGTCTTCCATCATGCCTTTCAGAACGAGTAATAGATCCCGGCGCTCACGGCATTCTCGTCTATGAAACGGCCCTCGATATTTACCGTGACGTCATCCTTTATCTTCATGTCAAATCCCGCGATCACACCCCCGTTATATTTAGGCGAAACACGTTTCCTGTCGCCCTTATTGACCCTGTAGACATGCTCGAATACCGACGCCTTGCCGCCCGCATAAGGCGTGAACCTGCCGAACTTCTTAGAGCACAGCAGGTCGAGCTGCCAGTCGTCGAGGAACGATTCGTACCTGTCGCCGCCTATATCCTCATCGCGCGGGTGCACGCTTATATGATGGAAACCGCCGACCAGTTTTATGCCGGATGCCTCATCGTCATACAGCCTCAGCCTGAACCCGTACCCGCCCGCGAACGAATAACCGTAATCGACGTCGGCAACGTTCCCGCCCTGCCTGTCCGTATTCCCTACGCCGAGCTTGCCGTCGAAAACGAACCAGTCGAGGACCCCGTATGATACGTCGAAATAGTGCTGGTCGGTAGTTACTTTGCCGTAACCTTCCTTCAACTCGTGTTTAAGCACGATATTGGCCTGATATCCCGCGCGTATCTTTCCCTTTGCGGGCATGTCGGTTCCGTATGCGGGAGCGGCATATGAGCTCGCCGGAAAACCGAGGACAGCTACGAGTAATATAATTACATTACGCATAGCTATATTCTATTGTATTATGCTTATTTTTTAAAGTGTTTTCTGCGGAGAGCGGCAATTCCTATAAGGCCCGCGCCGAATATCGCGATGGTCTTATGCTCGGGAACGACGTTATTGTCGTCTGAGGAACCGCCAAGTATTGAGTAGGCGCCGGTGTCAGTGGAGGTCTCTGCGGGTGTAAACGCCTCGACATCGGGAACGGCGATATAACCGGGAGATATACTCGGGGGCTCCGACTGCAGGCCGCCGTACCTCTTGATCCTTATATTATCCAT
>JAKLIT010000128.1 GCA_022709465.1 Candidatus Omnitrophota bacterium
GGAAATTGGACGTCCACCGGGACCGGAGAAGCGATAGTAGACGGCTCCGGCAACCGGCTCAGGAGCGGTTCCATACGTTTCAGGAGTGTCTTTAATTCCACGAAGGGCACTGCGGCGCAGCCCGACGCGGACATAATGCAGAACTATACCGACCCGACTTTCGAGACGCATCCTCCGGGAGCCGGCGGCAATGAAGCGCCCCTGCCGCCGGGATGGGGAGCAAGCCCCTCCTGGGGCACGTTCCTTTGCACTAAGGGGAGGCCCGTCCACGGAGGAACGTGGTGCGCCGGGAATTTCGGCAACGGCAGGGTATCTATAGACATACCGGTGACCGGGGGTAAATCCTATAAATTTGAGGGGTACTCATATTTACCTAGCGGATACGGGACGATAAATTGTTACTATACTATGTGGTTCAACGGGACAAGCCCTTATAATAGCGGGGAAGTCTCGATAATGGGCACACGGGATTCATGGCTTTTGACCAGGATACCGGCGAGTGGCAGCTGGGTGACCGCTCCGGCAGATGCCACAAAATGCACGATTTCGCTTTGCAGCTGGGCAGGCGGTGCGTGGATACCCGCAAGTTTTGATGATCTGAGACTGATAGAACAGGGAGCGACTGTTCTTGTACCGCTCGTAGACACGCCTGTTATAGAGGACGTAAGCATAACATACCTGCCCAGAACGCAGGTATTATACACAAGAGAATTTTAGGATGTTACTTAAGGCCGGCAGGGTACTTGTTATCCTTGCCGGTCTTTTTCTAATTTCCCGCTGTTCGGGAGCCGATGAAATTGTTCTCAGGAACGGAAGGGTCCTGCAGGGCGAGATAGTCGAGGAGTCAGACAACCAGGTTGTCCTAAGGATGAAGCTCGGGAAGACGGTCGTTCCGAGGAAAGATATCGCATCGATGGAGAAGAAGGCGTTGCCCGAGGATTTCTTCGAAACCCCGGATGATGCTCCCAGGGAAGCCCCCGCCGCTGCAAGCGAAAAGACGCAAGATAACAAAGTGCCGTACGATTTCAAGATTACCGCATCATACGAGCCACAGTCCGATAACGTGCGCATTATTGTTTCGGGCGAGGCGACCTTGCCCAACGGGGCGACGATCGAGATCTTCATAAAGAGGCGCAACAGGTTCATCGCGTCCGGCAGGACGAGCGTATTCGACAACAGGATCTCGATGGATTTCAGGTTCTCGAAGAGGAGATTTTTTCCTGCCGTGTACACCGTTTCGGCGATATTCATGCCCGAGCGCCAATCTGCGGACGTCAGGAAAATACTGCAGAGCAATTTTGCGTTCGGCCCCAGGGTAAAGACCGTAGAGGCCTCGTGCCCGCTTTACGCCGGCAGGATAAGGGAGATAATCGAAGCGGAGGTCAACGCGAAATGCGAGGTCGGCACCGCCATGGCGAAGCTCGAGATGATGCAGTCGGAGCTCTCCGCCAAATTCGCGTCCGCGAAGAAGAATTTCAACGCGAGGGAATGGGACAAATGGTCCTATACGTGGATGTTGTATATGAGGGGCGTACAGAAGAAGCAGGACCCGCGTAATTCCTTCTTCCCGAAAGCCGACGAGGCCGTTACGATGGCCGCGAATTCTCTGTTGAAGCTCTGGCAGTACTGCAACCTCGAGCTCAGGGACTTTCCCGCCTATAACAAGATAAAGAACGACCCGAATACGAGGATAAGGCCCGAGGAGCTCAAAAAGCTGCTGGATAAGGGCTCGTTCAATGAGCTTCTGGACAACATAAGGAAAGAAGCGTCAATGTTGGAGATGTATAAATAAAATGCGCGCGAGAAGAGGCGTCGCGATACTCATAGCGCTCGGCGTGCTTACATTCCTGTCTTTTGTGGGGGTCTCCTTCACGATAGGGTCTATCATAAGCTTGAAGTCCGCGTATAACCATTATTATGCCGCAAAGGCGAGGATGATGGCCGATGCCGGCATCGCTCGCGCGCTGTCCGAGCTCAGGTGCGGCGACGGCGGCGCGACGACGGATGCCGTTGATATTGCGGCGCTTTCATACAACGGCACTATGGACCTCAACAGGGGGCTTACCGGCTCATACAACGTGACGGTCATCGATTGCGCGAGCCGCATCAACCTCAATGACGATAACCCTAACCTGGCGCAGATGCTCAAGAACTTAAGCGGCACGTCCAGCCCGGCCCTGCTTACCGACGCCGATTGCGACAACATCGCGGATAACCGTCCGTATTCCTGCCTTGAAGAGATCAAAATGCATATCAGCGGGGATACGCAGCAGGAAAAGGAAGACAAGTACGCGGGCGTCGCCGATTATTTGACCGTATACGGCTACATAGACCCCTTGACCGTCAATCCTGTCGATGTCACGTCGCCGTATGCCGTCCAGCCGAGGTCACCGGTAAACGTGAACACCGCCAGCAAAGAGGTCATACAGGCGGTCCTCTCCGGGGTCACCGCCGTGCATGCCTGCCCAAACTGCGGAGGGGACGGCCAGATAAACGGGCCCTCCTTGAATACCGCATGCGGTTCGTGTTCGTCGGGCACGTTGTCGATCGACAGCACGGAAGCGGACCTGCTCGCGCAATATATCGTATCACGCAGGCCTTATTCGAACTGGAGCCAGTTCTACCTGTCGGTAAAAAATTGCGGATCTATCGGGCCGAGGGATGCCGACCTCGTCATGGCTAACGCCTGCCCGAATACGGGTTTTTCGTGGATACGAAACTATGGATGGGCGAGCAAGATGGGTTACCTCGGGAAATACCTTGTCGATTGGAACAAGAACGGCGTCGCCGACGCGAGCGACAAGGGCCTCACGGTATATACGACGGAATTCAGTTTCAATTCCGGGGGTTATTATGAGATCACGTCTTACGGTGAGGTCAACCGCTCGGGCATACCGCTGGCACGCAAGAACATCTTCACGGTCGTGAAGATCTATGACATATACCGCCTGACCAGCCAGCAGCAGATGGAAGCGGCGGGTTCATCAAAGGCGAACGTCACGACATATCCTGAGCCGGTAGAAGCCGAGGTTTCGGCGCCGCAGGCGGCGGCATATGACGGCCAAATAATGCTCGCGAAGAAGACCTCGGGCGGGCCCGACGCCTCGGGCGGATCTGGCTGGTTCAACGCTCCTTATAAGGTTTCGCTAAGCGCGTTAAGTGCCGGCGGGAACAGGGATCTCGTCGATGTCCCGGGAGGCGGCTCAAACGGCACAAAGCCCAACGTCGAAAGTGTCGCGAATTATTCGGACCGGGGAGAACTCATGCCCGAGGGGATGCTTGTCGACATGTTCGACAAGGTGAGGGCCGCGTACAAGACGCCCGGCAACATCCTTGCCGGCAACGGGACGATGGAGATATGGTTCAAAACGCAATGGAACAGCACCGACTCAAGGATGTACGGTGACAGCGACATAGACCGCAAGATGTTGAGGCTGACGAGCGGAAGCGCCATAGACGGTTTTACCGACCCGAACGGGGTGCCATATCTCACGCTGTTCATGTGGTCGGATGGCGGCGGGACTTACGCGAAGGCGCTGTGGGGCGGCGGCGTATGGAGCACCTCGGCCAACGCATGGGGATTTGCCGGATCGGACTTCTACTGGGGCGATACCTGGTTCGGCTGGCCCTACGGCGGCAGGGGCTGGGGGCACTGGGACGCCGGAAAATGGAACCATCTCGCGATAACATGGATCAACCCCTCCCCAATAGAAGGTAATCCTGAAGGCACGTACGATTCGGCCGTCTGCCCGATCTATGTGTACCTGAACGGGGAGTTGAAGCTATTCAGCGATTGCGGTTCCGCCGGCGCCTCGAACCTGAACGTGTATTATTAC
>JAKLIT010000129.1 GCA_022709465.1 Candidatus Omnitrophota bacterium
GGATAAAGCATTGGAGGAGCGACGGCTATGCCGCGGTAGCCGATAAACTCATCGGGGAAGCCAAGGCGAGGGTCATATTGTTCGGCAGCGCCGAAGAGTCGGGTATCTGCGACGGGATAAGGGCCTCGATGCGAAACAGGCCGATCGAGGCATACGGAAAGACATCGTTGCTGCAGGCGGCGGCCCTGATGGGCGCATGCAGGCTCGTCATAGCGAATGACGGGGGCCTGCTCCACCTGGCCGTCGGCGCCGGAGCGCGGACCGTGGGGATATTCGGGCCTGTCGACGAGAATGTCTACGGGCAATACCCGCGCGATAACGCCCGCCATAAGGCCGTGAAAGAGGACCTGTCGTGCCGCCCGTGTTACAGGGATTTCAGGATGAAGAGTTGCGATGAAAGGATCTGCCTGAGCAGGATCGACCCTGAAACGGTCTTCAAGGCGGCTATGGAGGTCCTGCAGCCGTCATGAGGCTCGCGCTGATATTCAACAAAGACAGGGAAGACACGATCGGCTACTATTTTGAGTCGGCGGCGAGGTCTCTAGGGCTGGATTTCGGCCATTTCTGGACCAGCGACCCGAACATACCGGCAGGTTACGACCTTTACCTCAGGATAGACCACGGCGATTATAAATATGACATACCCGCGCATCTGAAGCCAAGCGCGTTCTACGCCATAGACACACACCTCGAGAAGCCGTACAGGAAGATTAAGGCGCAGGCGGCGCATTACGATCTCCTCTTTTGCGCGCAGAAGACAGGCGCGTTGAAACTGCGCAGGGATACAGGCAAGGACGCGATATGGGTGCCGATCGCGTGCGATCCGGATAAGCATAAGGACCTCGGCATCGAGAGAAGATTTGACATCGCGTTCGTAGGCACCGAAGGCAAGAAGAGCCCGAGGGGGGAACTGCTCAAACAGCTTGCCGTCAGGTATCCCGACAGTTTTATCGGCAGGGCGGAATCATCCCTCATGTCTAACATATACAGCAGCGCGAAGATCGGTTTCAATTATTCGATAAACAACGATATAAACATGAGGATGTTCGAAGTGCTCTCGTGCGGCGCGTTGCTTTTGACGAACGCCATAAAGGATAACGGCTTTGAGGAGTTGTTCTCTGACGGGAAGAACGTCGTCGTATACAAGGACAAGGCGGACCTCTTCAGGAAGGCGGACTATTTCCTCAATGACGCGGCCATGAGGGGAAGGATAGCCGAGGAGGGCCATCGCCTCGCCGTTTCACAGTATACGTACAGTAAACGGCTCGCCCAAATGCTGGAGGCAAGCGGGTGGAAGTAAAGTGCGACCTTATACTGCTCAGCTGGAATAACCTCGCTATACTCAAGAAGTGCGTTGCTTCCATTTTGCGGTGCACGAAAGAGCGCTGCCGGCTCATAATAGTCGATAACGCGTCAACGGAGCACGGCATTAAAGAGTACCTCGTAACGCTTAAGGGCAACGAATATGTTACGGTCGAGGCCGTATTCAACTGTGTGAACGAAGGTTTTGCGCGCGGCATGAATAAGGGGCTCAAGGCGTCCGACGCGGACCTCGCCTGCATACTTAACAACGATATCATCGTGACGGACGGCTGGCTTTCGGAGATGATAAAGGTCGCCGAAAGCGACGCCTCGATAGGAATAGTCAATCCGTCATCAAATAACTTTGGTTCAAAGGCGCGCGCCGGTTCCGGCGGATGGGTCGAGATGAACGCCGGGGTGGGGTTCTGCATGCTGATAAAGCGCGAAGTCATCAAGAAGATCGGTTATCTCGACGATGAGTTCGGATACGCGTATTTCGAGGACACCGATTACAGCCGCCGCGCACAGGCGGCGGGGTATAAATGTGTGATGGCGAAGGGATGTTATGTATTCCATGAGGACGGGAAGTCTGGGAAGTTCCTCAAGGACAAGAAGAGGACATTCGACAGGAGCGCCGGTATCTTCGCGCTGAGATGGGGAAAGGTATCGCGGGTCGTTTATATACTTTCACAGAAGGACGCAGGGCGTATGGATAAAGTTGCCGAAAGTATAAGGCATGAACTCGGGAACCATAACCGGGTATGGCTGTTCGTCGAGAAAGGCCTCGCGACAGGCCCGCTTCCGGAGCACCTCGACCTGATGGTCCAGGAAAAACCCAAAAACTTCTTTAAATTGAAATCGTTTTGGAATATCATAAAAAAGAAGAAGAGTTTCGACAGGATCTACACGTCTGACCCGGCGCTCAGGACTGTGCTTTCAGCGTACGGCCTGGTCCGGAGTTCAAAGATAAAGAGGATATGATTTGGGCAAGATACCCGTATCGGTTGTTGTCATAGTCAGGAACGAGGAGAAGCGCCTCGCGCAATGCCTCGAGAGCGTGAGCTGGTCCGACGATATCGTGATAGTCGACGACATGAGCACCGACAAGACCGTCGAGATCGCGCGGCGCTATACAGGCAGTATCTTCACGAAGAAGATGGAGATAGAAGGCGCCCACAGGAATTACGCGTATTCGCTGGCAAAGAACGCATGGGTCCTCAGCCTTGACGCCGACGAGGTCGTGACGCCGGAACTGGCGTCGGAGATATCGCAGGTCATAAAGGACGACGGCGAAGGCAAGCTGGACGAATACGTAGTATTCGCGATCCCGCTCAGGAATTTCATAGGCAAATACTGGGTCCGACAGGGAGGATGGTATCCCGCGTATAAGGACAGGCTCTTCAGGAGAGGCCGTTTCAGGTACGAAGAGGCGGGGGTGCATCCGCGCGTAATATACGAGGGAAGGTGTGGAAGGCTGAAGTCGGACATAATCCATTACTCATACGAGGATTTCTCCGAGCTGATCGCGTCAATGAACGGACAGACAACGAAAGAAGCGCAAAAGTGGGCCTTGGACGG
The DNA here is from genome assembly GCA_022709465.1 of Candidatus Omnitrophota bacterium. The sequence goes on from JAKLIT010000129.1 coordinate 2,881, forward strand.
AAGGAGGATGACCTTCGGCAAGGCGCTCTGGAGGGCGTTCGACAGGTTCTACCGCGGCTATTTCGTAAAGAAGGGGAAGCTCGACGGCGTAATAGGGCTGATGGTCGCGGTCAACAGCGGCATCTACCAGGTGCTCAGCTACGCAAAATATTGGGAGACAAATGCAAGAACCAAGGCTTAGCGTCGTGATACTTACGAAGAATGCCGAGGATTGCGTGGGCGCATGCCTTGAAAGCGTGAAGTGGGCCGATGAGATAATAATCGTCGACGGTTTTTCCACCGACGGGACACTCGATATTTGCAGGAAATATACGGGAAGGATCATTCAAAGCGAGTTCAAGGGTTTCGCGCTTGAGAGGAACAAGGGGATAGACAACTCTACGGGCGATTGGATACTGCAGCTCGATGCCGATGAGGTCGTGACGCCTGGGCTCGCGGCGTCGCTGAAAAAGGCGATGGCAGCGCCCGGAGAGGCCGCCGGATACAAATTCAGGAGGAAGAACTACTTCCTCGGCCGCCCGATGAGGTACGGCGGATGGTACCATTACTCGGCGCATTTCTTCAGGAGGGGGTGCGGAAGGTATGAGGGCCTCATACATGAAAGGTTAAAGCTCACGGGCCCGCAGGGCGTCATCGAAGAGGAGATAGAGCACCGGCCGTTCAAATCTATGGAACAGTTCATCGAGAGGCAGAACAGGTATACCGGTTATGAGGCGATGGATATACTCAACGAAAAGTGGGTCCTTCCCGAGAAAGAGGTCATGTATAACCTGAAGGTGAAGCCGCTGAAACTGTTCTGGAAACTTTACGTTAAAAAACAGGGATTCAGGGAAGGCAGGATAGGCCTGATATTCTCAATAATGTATTCGTACGTGCATTTCATGAAATGGGCAAAATACTGGGAGCTGACGTATGGCAAGAAAGCAGCATAAGGT
>JAKLIT010000013.1 GCA_022709465.1 Candidatus Omnitrophota bacterium
CTTCCAGTTTCCCGCTCTCAATCGATATTCCCCATAGATTAAGATCAATCGAGTACGGTTTCTTCTTTGTTGTATCAATGGGAATATTATTCTTCTTCGCATAATCTATCTCTTCGGCCCTTGTCTTTAGCTCCCACTCCCTGACAGGCGCCAGTATCTTCAGTTTCGGGTCGATCGACCCGACAGTAACCTCGAACCTTACCTGGTCGTTGCCCTTGCCCGTGCAGCCGTGCGCGACATAGCCGGCTTTCTCCCTGCGCGCGGTCTCGACCAGCCCCTTTGCTATTATCGGCCTCGAGAGCGCTGTAGCGAGAAGGTAGCCGCCCTCATACACGGCGCCCGCCTTCAGCGACTTGAATACGAAGTCCTTCACGAACTCGTCCTTCAGGTCTTCCACAACGACCTTCGACGCGCCCGTAGCCAACGCCCTCTTCTTATACGCGGCAAAGTCGGACCCCTGGCCTACGTCGGCCATATACGCGACCACATCATAGCCCTTCTTGGCGAACCATTTTATTATGACGGACGTATCGAGCCCGCCCGAATATGCCAATACTACTTTCTTGTCCATGTTCTCCTCATTTTAAAAGTAAAAGCAACAGGGCCTTTTCCACGTGGAGCCTGTTCTCCGCCTGGTCAAAGACCACTGAGTGGCTGCCTTCCATGCATTCCTCGGTTATCTCTTCGCCCCTGTGCGCGGGAAGGCAATGCATGATGATATGCCCCCTGTCCGCCTTCGAGCAGAGCTTCCCGTTCACCTGGAAACCCTTGAACGCCCTGAGCCTCTTCGCCTTCTCTTTCTCCTGGCCCATGCTCGTCCACACGTCCGTATATATCACGTCGGCGCCCGCGGCCGCCTTCTCCGGGTCCGATGTCAATTCTATCCTGCTGCCGGACTCGGCTGCCGTCCTCGCGACTGCTTCAGCCACTTTCCTGTCGGGCCCGTAACCCTTCGGAGCGGCCACGGCCATATTGACCCCCAATATCGCGCATATGTATAGAAGCGAATTGCATACGTTATTCCCGTCGCCTATGTACGCCAGTTTCAGCCCCTTCAACCTTCCCTTCTTCTCGCTGACCGTGAAGAGGTCCGTCAGCGCCTGGCAAGGGTGCGAGAAGTCCGAGAGGCCGTTTATAACGGGAATGCTCGAGTACTTCGCGAGCTCGACTATATCGCTGTGTTTGAACGTCCTCGCGACTATACCGTTGAGGTATCTCGAGAGCGTCCTGGCCACATCCTTTATCTCCTCCCTCTCGCCTAACCTTATTTCTTCCGGCGCAAGGTATATGCCCGTCCCGCCCAATTGCGCCATAGCCGCCACAAAAGAGACCTTTGTCCTGAGCGAGGGCTTCTGGAAAATGAGGCCGAGCGTCTTTCCCTTCAGCGGTTCGCCCGACGCGAACTTTCCGCCGGCCTTCATTTTTGCCGTAAGGCCGAATATCACGCTGATATCCTCCCGCGAAAGCCCGTCTATTGTTATCAGGTCTTTATCTTTCAACTTCAATCCCTTTCATTGCCTGTTCGATTATTCCTACTGCCTTGTCTATGTCCGAGTTCTTTACCGTCAGCGGGGGCATCACCCTCAATATCTTCGTTTGGGTGCAATTTATCAACAGCCCCATCTCCGCGCACTTATCGACGATATGCCTTCCCTCGATCGTGAGCTCGACCGCCTGCATGAGCCCCTTGCCCCTTACCATATGGACGAACGGGAAATCCTTCTTAAGCAGGGAGAGCCTGTTATGCAGATACCTTCCCCTTCTGACCGCTTTTTCGACGAGGTCGCTCTCTTCGATCGCCTCGAAGGTCGCGAGCGACGCGGCACACGCCAGCGGCCCGCCACCGAACGTCGACGCGTGCATTCCCGGCTGGAGCACATCCGCTATATCCTTCCCGGCGACCATCGCTCCTATCGGGAACCCGCCTCCGAGCGTTTTCGCGAGCGTCATGATATCCGGCTTTATCCCGTAATTCTGGAAACAGAACATCTTTCCGGTCCTTCCCATGCCCGTCTGTACCTCATCGAATATAAGCAATATCTTCTTTTCGTCGCACACCTTCCTGAGCCCGGTTATAAACTCGTCTGAGCCGACGTTTATCCCGCCCTCGCCCTGTATCGGCTCGAGCATGATGGCCGCGGTCTTGTCCGTTATCTTCGACAAGACCGACCCGAGGTCGTTGAACTTCGCATAAACGAACCCGCCGGGCAACGGGCCGAAACCCTCCTGGTATTTCGGCTGGGCGGTCGCGGTTATCGCCGCAAGCGTCCTGCCGTGGAAAGACCCTTCCATAGTTATTATCTCGTATTTTCCCAGCGGGTATCCCGCCTTCCTCGCGAGCTTTATCGCAGCCTCGTTCGCCTCCGCGCCGCTATTGCAGAAGAACACCTTTCCCGGGAATGAATGCTCGACTATCTTCGACGCGAGCTTGCCCTGCAACTCGTTATAAAAATTGTTCGAAACGTGTATCATCTTGCCGGCCTGTTCCTTTATCGCCCTGACGACCTTAGGATGGCAATGGCCGATGCCCGATACAGCCCATCCGGGGAAGAAATCGAGGAACTCCTTTCCCTCGACATCATACGCGTTCACGCCCTTTCCTTTCACGAGTACCACAGGCACCCTTGCGTATGTGGGCATCACGTAATCGTAGTAGACCTTCATTATCTCTTCAGTATTCGTCATCTTATTATCTCCGTTCCTATGCCTTTATCGGTAAATATCTCGAGCAATATAGCGTGGCTCAATCTTCCGTCTATTATGTGCGTCTTATTGACGCCTTTCGACAATGCGTGCATGACCGCCCTGACCTTCGGTATCATACCCGACCTTATAACACCCCTCTTTATGAGGTCCTCCGCTTCCTTCTTCCTGAGCGTCGGTATCAGCGTGTTCTCGTCTTCCTCGTCCCTCAATATCCCTTTCGTGTCCGTTATCAGGACGAATTTCTCCGCTTTCATCGCCGCGGCAATATCGCACGCGGCCAGGTCGGCGTTTATATTATACGCCTTCCCGTCCCTTCCCCTTGCTACGGGCGTTATCACGGGTATCGAGCCGCCGTCGAGCGCCTTTGTGACCGGCGTAACGTTTATGGATACTATCTTTCCGACGAAACCTATATCCTTGCCGTTATGCAGGAGCTTAGACGCTTTTATTATGCCGTCCCTCTTGCCGCATAGCGCCTTCGCCTTGCCTCCGAGGCCGCAGATATGCTCCGCTATCTCCCTGTTAGTCCTGTCAAGCGTCTCGTCGACTATCTTCATCGTCCTCGAATCGGTGACCCTGAGCCCGTCCACGAATTTCGGAGCGAGCCCTGCTTCCTTCATCCTCGCGGATATCTTCGGCCCGCCGCCGTGCACGATGACAGGCCTTATGCCTACCAGGCTCATGAATATGATATCCTCGAATATCCCGGATATCACATTCCTGTCCTCCATCATGCTGCCGCCGGCCTTTATGACTACCGTCTTGCCCCTGAATTTCCTTATATAAGGCAGGGCCTCTATGAGGACGTCCGCCTTCCTAATTATATCTTGCATTTATCTTTATATAACCTTCCGTAAGGTCGCATGTCCAGGCGGTCGCGGATGCCTTGCCCGCCTTAAGGTCCACGGTTATCTTTATATCCCCGCCTTTCATCGACTTTTTTGCCGCCGGCCTCAGGCCGAACCTCGCCTTGCCGCCGCTTACTATCTTTATCCCGTTGAGCGATACCTCCATCTTCGATACGTCAAAATCCACTCCCGACGCGCCCGCGGATGAAGCTATCCTGCCGATATTCGGGTCTTCGCCCGCTATCGCCGTCTTGACAAGGCTCGAGTTCGCGATCTCCATAGCCATCTTCCTGGCGTCCTTATCGTTCTTAAGCCCCTTCACGTTTATCTCAATGAACTTCGACGCGCCCTCGCCGTCCTTCGCGACCTCTTTTGCCAGGTATGACATCACATGGCTCAACGCGCCGTTGAATGCCCTATATCCCCTGCCGCCGTATTTGATCCCCGGGTTTCCCGCGAGGCCGTTAGCGAGGATTAGGACCGTATCGTTTGTGCTCATATCGCCGTCGACAGTTACCATGTTGAATGACGACTCCACCGCGTCCTTCAGTGAAGCCCTGAGCGCCCTAAGATCTATATCCGCGTCCGTTGTGATAAAACAAAGCATCGTTGCCATGTTCGGGCATATCATGCCGGAACCCTTGGCGATGCCGCCTATCCTGACCGTCTTACCGCCTATCCTTAACGAGACCGCCGCCATCTTCGGGACGAGGTCGGTCGTCATTATGGCTTTCGCAGCCGACGAGCCTCCGTCCCTGGACAGTGCCTTTACGAGCGACGGCATTGCGTCCGTTATCTTCTTTACCGGGAACGGTTTTCCTATAATGCCTGTAGATGAGACCAGCACGTCATCCTTAGCTATATATACCGACGAAGAGACGGCGGCAGCCATATCCCGCGCCCACTCCAGGCCCTGCTTCCCGTTAAGGCAATTCGCGTTCCCGCTGTTCGCGATGATGGCCTGCGCGCATCCGTCCTTCAGGTGCTTTTCCGTCAGGAGGACCGGCGCGGCTTTTACCGTATTCTTAGTCCATACGCCTGCGGCGTGCGCGGGCACATTCGAGACGATCAACGCCAGGTCGGGTTTCTTCTTCTTGATCCCGCAATTGATCCCCGAAGCGAGGAAACCCTTCGGGGCCGTCACGGATCCGCCGATGGCTTTCATCAGGCGAGCCCCAGCTTCTCGTCGAAGCCCATAACGATGTTCATGTTCTGCACTGCCTGCGACGCGGCGCCTTTATAGAGGTTGTCTATGGCCGTTATTATAATGATCCTCTTCCCTGCCGCCTTTACGCCTATATCGCAGAAATTCGTCCCGAGCACGTTCTTCGTCTCCGGGAAGGTCCCCTCATCGAGTACCCTGACAAAAGGCGCGTCCTCGTAGAAATTAGCATAAGTCTTCAGTAATCCGGCGGTATCCGCCCCTTTCGCGGGCACCGTATATATCGTAGAGAGGATCCCCTTGTTCATCGGCACGAGATGAGGCGTGAACGTCACCTCGATCTTCGACCCAGCCTCGTCCGAGAGCACCTGCTCGATCTCGGGCATGTGCTGGTGCTGGTTTATCTTGTATGCCTTGAAGTTCTCGTTCGTCTCGGCGAACAGCAGCCCCAATGACGGCGTCCTTCCGGCGCCGGTCACGCCCGATTTGGCGTCTATTATTATCTCGGCCGGGTCTATCGCCTTCGCCGCAAGCAGCGGCGCAAGGCCAAGGATAGCTCCTGTCGGGTAGCATCCGGGATTCGCTATGAAGGCGCTCTTGGCTATCTTATCCTTATACAGCTCGGGAAGCCCGTATACCGCCGACTTCAGCAGGCCGGGGCTTGTATGCTTTATCCCGTACCATTTCTCGTATACCGCCGTGTCCTTCAGCCTGTAATCCGCGCTGAGGTCTATTACCTTCCTGCCGGCCTTAAGGAACTCCGGCGCGAAGACCATCGAGACCCTGTGCGGAAGCGCGAGGAATACGAGGTCCGCGAGGCCGCATATCTCCTGCACGTTTACATTGTCGCAGGTAAGGTCCAGCTGCCCCTTGAACACCGGGTATATATTCGATATCTTGTCCGGCCCGTCAACCTTGCCGCTTACCGATGTAATCTCAGATTCGGGATGCCTTAACAGTATCTTTATGAGCTCGCAGCCGGCATAACCTGTCGCGCCGACCACCGCTATCTTAATCTTGTTCTTAGCCATCTCTTATACATGTCTCCCTTTTGTATTAGAAATTTATTATAAAATAAAAACGCCTATTCCGTCAAGCACGAAGTCCCGTCGGAATAGGCGTATTATTGCCTTATGTGTATCTTTAACGTTTAGTCCATTGGAACCGTTTGCGTGCTCCTTTTTGTCCGTATTTCTTTCGTTCCTTCATACGGGGATCACGGGTCAAAAGCCCGCGGCCGCGTAGGGCGGAACGGAAATTAGAGTCCGCCTTAAGCAAGGCACGGGCAATGCCTAAACGCACTGCGCCTGCCTGGCTCGACACGCCGCCGCCTTCGACATTCACTATGACGTCGTATTTCGCGGAGGTCTGTGTTGCTTCGAGCGGCTCCCTGAGCACCATCCTGAGCGTCTCCCTCGGAAAATAATCATCCAAAGCCCTCTTGTTGACGAGTATCTGTCCCTTACCCGCCTTCAGAGTGACCCTGGCAGTCGATTCCTTCCTTCTTCCTGTACCCTGTAATTTTGCCTGCGCTTCCATCTTTCTCCTGCTATTAGACCTTCAAGGTCTCCGGTTTCTGAGCGGACTGCCCGTGCTCCTTGCCCGCGAATACTTTCAGCCTTCCGAGGGCGTCCTTGCCGACCTTGTTCTTCGGCAGCATGCCCTTAACTGCGTGCATTATCACGTATTCCGGCTTCCTCTTCAGCAGTGTCTCGAGCTTCTCGGATTTCCTGCCTCCCGGATAGCCTGAATACCAGTCATATTCCTTCTCGATAAGCTTCTTCCCGGTAACCTTTATCTTCGCCGCATTGACGACAACCACGCCGTCGCCTGTATTTAAGTCCTTGCGGTATGTGGGCTTATGCTTCCCGGAAAGGACGCGCGAGACAGCTACGGCAAGCCTTCCGAGCACAACGCCGTCCGCGTCCACGATAAACCATTTTTCCTGCGATCTCTGTTCCTTTACCATTTCTTTGCCTTCCTTGATGGGATAAGTTGTTAAGACGTAAGATTATAACATAAAAAGGATTATTGTCAAGAATATTTTATTCCGGGACATTCGATAGCGCGTATACGAGCACGTTTACGCCGATCTTGAAGGCGTTCTCTATGCCCTCGTCACCTGCGCCACCGTGGCGGTCGGACGTAGGAGCCTGCTGGGAGAGCTTCATGAAGCTATGGCTCGCGTTAGGCGTATACCTCGTCCCGGGCCATTTCTCCCCTTCGGCTTCTGCCCAGGCATCGCAGGCATCGCCCGACGCGATGTAATAGACGACCATCCTGTCCCCGTAATATATCATATAGCCCGTCGTCGGTATTCCTTTATAAAGCGCGTCCGGAAGCGTCGATCCCTGGAAATCATAAAAGCTGTGATATATGGGGTGGCTCATCGGAACGCTCTGGAAACCGGTCTCCGGGAATATCCTCTTGAACTCCTTGAACAGCGAATCCTGGAAAGCCCCTCCCTGCGCGTTGTCGTTGCAGATGAACATGAAACCGCCGCGCGTCAGGTACTCCCTTATGTTCTGGACCTCGACATCGGTGAACGTGAAGTTCTGGTGGCCGTTCATGTATATGATTGGGAATTGGAAGAAAAGCTTCTTATCGGTAAAATCCAGCGGCCTGTGCTCTATAGATACCTTTACGTTTGTCCTCCTGCCGAGCTCGTTCATGAGGTTCGGGATCGTCGTCAGGTCATTGTCCCAGTCTGAATATGTCGATATTGGGAATACGAACGTGCCCTTTATCGAGGTGCCCCTGCCGGATATCTTCGCTTTAGAGGAGAAATCGAGAGTGCTCTTTCCCGGTTTTGAGGTGACCGCTTCCTTCGGCTCGCCGAGTTTCAGTTCCTGCGGCGCCATCGCAGGCACTTTTGCGATGCTCGGAAGGTCGGAAGGCCTCTCTACCGAGAGCGCTTGCCTTTCAGGCGCGGCTATCTCCTTGGTCGCAAGCGACGCGGTCTCCTGCGGCACCTTCACGTCGGGCTTGAACTTCGCCTTCTCCATGTTCACGTCCTTCGTCGAAAGTATTTTGCCTTCGAAGAACGCCTGCCTTATCGCGGGCTTCATTATCAGGATGTTCCCCACGATCAGCAGTATCGCAATATGTACGATCAACGCCAGGAGGTAGCTCCTGGATTTCTTTATCTCTTTAAGCATTAGCAGTCCTCGCTTTGGTATTCTATCTGTTGCTTATCTTCTCTATCGTCTCTTCCGGCACGAGGAAAGACACCGCCTTGATCTTTGCCGCCGCGCAGGCGTTCAGCACGTTCGTGACCCTATCGTGCGACACGTTATCTTCGGCATATATTATGACCGGCTGCGTCTCGAATACCTGCGACAGGCTAGTCAGCATCGCGACCAACTCGGGCAGGTCCTTCGAATCCGGGCTGTCATAATATTTCTCGTTGACCACGACGTTGCCGTCCGAGGCGACATTTATCACGACGTCCTCGCCTATCTTCTCCTGCGTCGTCGTGGATACCGCCGGCAGGTTCACGTTAAGCTGGGCTTCCGGCGCGGAGAAACTCGACGCCGACATGAAGAATATCAGCAACAGGAATACGCAGTCGATCATCGGGGCCATCTGGAACCCCGGCTCCTCGCTGCTTACCTTATAGAATCTCATTTTCACGCCTCATTGTTTTGGCTCTTCCTGGTACGTAGCGAACGATATGTCCCATATTCCCGCGGCGGCGCACGCGCTCAGCACATCCAGGACCCTGCCGTGTGGCACCGTCTTATCCGCCCTGATGATTATCGTCTGCTTTACCTCGGCCTCCGAAAGCACGTCGGCAAGCTGTGCGGGTTCGTATATGTTCTGGTTCATTACTATCGCCCCGTCGCCCTTGATATTTATCGACAGCTTAGGGCCGCCGCCTTCAGCGGTCCGCGACTGGTCCGCGACAGGCAGGTTTATCCCCTCCACCGACTCCAGCTGGTGGAATGTCGATACCGACATGAAGAATATCAGCAACAGGAATACGCAGTCGATCATCGGGGCCATCTGGAACCCCGGTTCCTCGCCTTCCTGCTTCGAGAATCTCATCTCTTATCCCTTCAGTTTTCCGGCGAGCATCAACGCTATCTCGCCTGTGGTTATCTCTATGTCGGTGATTATCTCCTGCGCCTTGTTCCTGAAATAAAAGAAGAAGGCCATTACGGGTATACCGACTATAAGCCCGAACGCCGTTGTGATCAGGGCCTGTGATACGCCCGCGGCCAGCAGTGTCGGTTTTCCGAGGCCCGCCTCGAACGCGATGACGTTGAATGACTGTATCATACCGAGGACCGTACCAAGCAGCCCAAGCATCGGTGAGATCGTGCCTATCGAGGACAGGTATCCGATCTTCTGGAGAAGCCCTGCCGCTTCCTTCGCGCCGACTATAGTCATCGAATCCTGGATGATCTGCAAGTCATGGCCGCTCTTGTCAATTCCGGCCTGCACGACGTTGACGAGGAAACCCTTCCTGAGGGCGCCGAGGTTCGTCGCGCCCTGCATATCGCCGTTCTTGATCGCCATCTTGACCGCGCCCACATAGTCGGCCGGCATCATCGACTGCTTTCGAAGCGAGATGAACAGGTCTATAATCAGCGCCATGCCGAGCACAGAGCAGAGGCCGATGAATATCATCGTCCAGCCGCCCGCAACACATATCTGCCAGAATGTCATGCCCTTCGTGCCCGCCACTACCTCGGCATCCTTCGCCATGGCGGAGAACGATACCAGCAACACGATCGACACCAGGGCGATAAAACCGGCCATCCTTACCGCATTTTTATTGCTGAGCTTTTTCCCCACTTTTTTCGATCTCCTTTATTTTGGTCTCCGACCTTGCCGCTACCTCGCTTTTCGGAAACTCGTCCACGATCTCCTTATAGGTTTCCAGGGCCATCTTCCTTTCGCCTATCTTCTCATAACATTCCCCGCTCCTGAACTTCGCCTCAGCCGCCGTCTTGCCTTTGTCGTAGTATAATAACGCGATCTTCAGGTAATTCACAAGCGCCTGCTCGTATGACCCCTTCGCGAAATACGCTTCCGCGGTCCCGTAATACGCGTCGGGCCGCTGCGCCTCATCCTTGGAACGTATCACAGCGTCATATGCCTTCACCGCGCCGTCATAGTCGCCCTTGTCCGCCAGGACAGACGCAAGCTTCATCCTCGCCCTGTTGGCGTATTTTGATCCGGGGTAGTCGCTTATGTATGTATTATACAACTCTACGGCCTTACCTACATTACCTATCTTCAATTGGCAGTCGGCGGCCTTGAAATACGCATCCTCTCCGTAGGAATATCCGCCGTACTTCGTGATCGTCTCCATGTAATCGGCGTATGCCTTTTCGTAGTCCTTCGCGAAATACCTGTTCTCCGCCATCCGGAAGGAGACGGGCGCCTCGATTATCAACTGGTCTATGTTCCCGTGCGGAACGGCTATGACCGCCTTCTCGCCCGCCAGCTCAACGGTAATGCCCGCTTTATCCGTCTTGATTACCGATCCGTTTATTATGTTCCCGTTCTTCAGTTTTATCCGGTCCTGCGCGAAAGACACGGCGGGCAGGGACGCGGCGCACAATATCGACGCCGCTAATATGGCTGTCATACGCCTTACAGAGGTCATCTTATCGAACCCGCCTTCTCCCTCGCTTTTGCCGCCTCATCGCTCTTAGGGTATTTAGCGATAAGCTTCTCGTAGGTCTCCTTGGCTTCCTTGTCCTTCCCGAGTTTCTCCTGGCACTCCCCGGCCTTCAACAGCGACGCGGAAGCAAGGTTCTCCCTGTGGGAATAAAGTATCGCGACCCGCTGGAAATTTCCGAGCGCCTCTTCGTACTTGTACATCATAAAAAGGCTGTTGCCGAGCTGGAACATCGCTTCGGCCGTCGTATCGTCCTTGTAATGGTCTATCACATCCTTATAATACACTATCGCTTCGCTTGTTATATCGCGGTAATAATACGAATCGGCGATGCCGAGCTTTGCCCTGCTCGCGTATTTGGTCTTCGGGTACCTCGAGAGCAGTTCCGCGAAATCCGAGGCCGCGTCGCGCCATTTCTTCAATGACATATATGCCCTGCCCCTGCTGAATAGCGATACCTCCTCGAGCGAGTCATCCTTGTACTTCGATAATATCCCGCTGAAGAGCTCCACGGCCCTCGCGCCCTCGTTCGTATCCACGAGGACCTGTCCTATGACCGAGGCGGCTTTTTCAGGCGGAGGAGTATCCGCAAAATCATTATATGTCGCGAGAAGCTCCCGTACCGTCGCCGCGGCGGCGGCCGGATCGCCCGACAGGTATTGCAGGTTGGCAAGGCACCCGTACAGCTCCGACATGACGGCCTTCTGCCCTGAGTATACCCCGGCGAGCTCCCTGAACGCGATTATGCCTTCCGTATACTTCCTCTGTTTCAGGTATATGTCGTATATAGTCCTTATCGCCTCGGCCGCCATGGGGCTTTCCGGGTTCTTGCTCAGGAACTTCCTGAGCTCGGCGAGCGCATCGTCGCGCTTCGACGCATAAAGGTAACTTATCCCGAGCCGGAACGAGGCCGCCTGCGCGAACTCGTTATCGGGGTATTTATCGGCTATCTGCTTATAATATTCCGCGGCGGCCGGATACTGGCCTTTATCGAAATGCGTGTTCCCGATCTCATAAATGACGGCGGGCACGAGCTTGTTCTCCGGGTACTTCTCCATGAATTTCTTGTAGTATGCCTGCGCCTGCGCGGTATCCCCGAGCAACGAATAACACCATCCGATGTTGAACGTGACATCTTCCATATTCTCCGATTTCGGGTATTTCTCTTCTATCATCTTGTAGTACTTGATGGCTTCCGTATAATCCTTCTTCTTTGCCAGCGCGTATGCGAGCCTGAAGGCGAAATAAGGCACCGACTCACCTCCGGGATATTTTTCGATATATTCCTTATATACCTCGGCCGCCCTGCCGTAATCGTCGAGGCAGAAATAACTTTCGGCAAGCTTCGCGAGGCCTTTTTCGTAAAGCTCGGTCCCCTTTGATTCGGGAAGCTGTTTCTTGTAATATTCGATGGCTTCCCTGTATTCGCCTTTCTCGAAATACGATTCGGCTATGAAGAAATTCATGTTCATCTTCTTCGCCGCCTCGGGGTCGAGCTTTGCGTAATTATTGTATGCCTGCACCGCGGCGTCCGCGTTACCTTTCTTCAGGTAGGTTATCACGAGAAGATGGCATACGTCCTTCCTCATCTTGCTTTCCGGGTACCGTTCGAGGAAATCCTCGCAGATGACCCAGGTCTCGTATATCCTGCCCTGCTCGTAATATGCCGCCGCCATCTGGTACCTCGCCAGCTCCGTCAGGTCCGTCCCGGACCCGTATATCTCGCTCTTAGGCTTCACCGTGCGGAAGTATTTTATCGCCTTCCCGTATTCCTTATCCTTCAGGGCTATCTGCCCTAGGCTGAACCGGGCGTCGTTGGCGAACCTCGAGTCCGCCGGGATAGACCTGTAGATGTCCGCGGCCATGAGGTTTTTGCCCTGCTCCTTATATACGCCCGCGAGCATGAACTTCGCTTCCAATATCCTGTTATCGTCGGGATAGGATTCTATCATCTTCTTGAGGAAATTCGCGGAAAGGTCCCACTTCTTCTGGTTGAAATATGCGAGTCCCCTGCTGAAGTATATGTCCGGGGCCTTCTTTGGGTCCTTGGACAGCATCGCGTTATATATCTGGTTCGCCCTGTCGTCCTTGCCCATCCTCAGGTAGCATTCCGCAAGGCCGTACTGGACTTTCTGAGTAAGGTCCTTCATATACGCGAAGTCCTTATTGACCTTGTTAAAATTCGCCTCAGCTTTCTGGTATTCTTTCGTCTCTATATAGGCAAGGGCCTGGTTGCAAAGGGCATACGGAAGCTGTTTACTGTAAGGGAATTTTGTGATCAGCGCCTGGAAGGTCTTTGCTGCGTTTTCGTACTGGCCGGCATTCAGCTGTTTCTCGCCCAGGGCAAAAAGCTCCCCGTCCGTCTCCGCGCATACCGGGATCGCGGATCCGAGGACCGCAAATGCCACAAGTGCCGTTATTGCGAGGTATTTAAGCATTTTAACTAATATACATTATGTCTATATGTAAATCAAGGGTAAAAAATTGCCCACGGGGGCATATTCTTGCTTATATCTTCTTCTGCCTCCTCAGTCGAGACCTTCCTTCTTCGAAAATACTTTATATAGACAGTATACGCAAAGGGCAATTATAGAACCCCATGAGATCGCCAGGAACAGCCATCCTCCAATGTTCATCCGGCACCTCCCTGCTTCTTCTTCCACGCATTCCGCACCAGGATCACGATAACCGCTACTATCCCGAGAAGCATCAGCCTGGTGCCAAGGATATACGGCTTGTCGGCGTCAGGCACATTTTCCATCATTATCCTGCCCCTACCGCTCTCCGACAGTATATACGAACCCATGATGACAAGCAGGAACAGCGGCGTAACGTAGCGCATTATAAATTTATACACCCCGGGGATCCTCAGCTCCGCCCCATGGTGCATCTCCTCCCACGCCCTGTCCATCCCGAATACCCACGTGTACAATATCGTCTCTATCGTTGCGAAGAGCACAAGACAGAAGGTCCCTCCCCAGAAGTCCATCTCATCGACCACGCCCTTGCCGAGGAAGAAAATCGCGGGCTGGCAAAGCACAAAGAACACGATCGTCAGGATCCCGAGAGCTTTCTTCCTGCTAAGGCTGAACTCGTCCTCCAGGAAGGCGACCGCGGGCTGCGCAAGGGAGACCGATGATGTGACCCCTGCCAGGAACAGCATCATGAACCAGAGGAAACCGAAGACGGCCGTCAACGGTATCTTGCTGAATATTGCGGGCATCGTAACGAAACCCAGGTTGAATGAACCGCTCTTGGCGACTTCCTGCGCGCCTGCCGGCCCGAAGAAGACGAATGCCGCCGTTATCACAATACTTCCACCGAGTATGACCTCGGCGAATTCGTTCATGCCCGCTGCCGTAAGCCCGGATAATGCCACATCGTCCGTCTTCTTTAGATAGCTCGCGTAGGTCAGGATCACCCCTATACCTACGCTCAGCGTGAAAAATACCTGCCCTGCCGCGGCCAGCCAGACCTTCGGCTCCTTAAGCATCGCGAAGTCGGGGTTCCAGAGGAAGCCGAGCCCGTTTAACGCATTCCAATCGGGTTTAAGGATATCCGGCGTCCCGAGCATAAGCACGCGCGCGGCTATAAGGATGCCGAATATCACGAGTGCGGGCATGGCTATATTGCAGAGCCTCTCTATGCCGCCCCTTATCCCGTGATAGAGCACGAAGATATTCAGCGCGAATGTTATCAGGAAGAATACATAAGCCGTCTGGAGGGAATTGAAATACTGGTTCGTTTCGAGGCCCTGGAACGCCGAAAGGAACGACTGCAGCTGCGCCTGAGTCGTCGCGCCGGCATATTTGCCGGTAAGCGAGAAGAAGCTGTATGCCAGGGTCCATGATTCGATATATGTATAATATATCAGTATGACGAGCGGCCCGAATATGCCGATGACCCCGAAATATTTGATAAAGCGGTTCTTCCGCCTGAGCGAATGGAATATGCCGGGAGCGGTGCCATGGCCGAACCCGCCGCCGTACCGCCCGAGTGACCATTCTATCCACATTAAAGGGATGCCGAGAAGCAGCAACGCGACGAAGTACGGAATCATGAACGCGCCGCCGCCGTTCTGAGCCGCCTGGACGGGGAACCTCATGAAATTACCGAGGCCCACCGCCGAGCCGGCGACGGCCATTATGATCCCGAGTTTCGTGCCCCATGACTGCCTGGATATCTGCGCCAACTAGTATTTTACCTCTATAAGACACAACCCTCTTGAAGGCGCCGTCTCTCCTGCCGCCTTCCTGTCCCTTGCCTTAAGTATGCCTCGCATGCTTCCCGCGGGGATCCTGCCGCGACCGATATCTATGAGTGTCCCCGCTATGTTCCTGACCATATTATAAAGGAATCCGTCGGCCTCGATGTCCATTATTATCTTCTCTCCGCTCCTTTTAAGGCGGAGTTTCTTTATCGTGCGCACCGATGAGCGCTCTATCTTGTCTGCCGCCTGGAAGGACTTGAAATCATGCTTTCCGAGCAGGGCTTTCGACTCCCTCTTCATCAGCGCGAGGTTGAACTTGTATGGGATATAGGCGGTCAGGTTCCTCTCTATCGCCGAGGGGGAATTGCCCGTCACTATGGTGTACCTGTAGGTCTTAGACTTCGCGTCGAACCTTGCGTGGAACCCGGGCGGGGCCTCCTTGGCCTGCTTTATGACGATATCTTTCGGAAGCACGCCGTTGAGCGCCCTTTGCAGCTTATGGACAGGTATGCATGAAGGTGTCTTGAAGTTCGCAAAATGCGAGATCGCGTGGACCCCTGCGTCGGTCCTGCCGCAAGAGATAAGCCGCGCTTTACGGCCTGTTATCCGTTCAAGCGCGGCTTCTATAGTGTCCTGGATACTTCGGGCGTTCTTCTGCGACTGCCAGCCGGAGTATCCGGTGCCTTCGTATTCTATTTTGAGCAGGATATTACGCATTCGGCTATTTGTACCGCGTTGGTTGCCGCACCCTTGCGCAGGTTGTCGGCGACGACCCACAGCCACAGGCCGTTCTTTACGGAACAGTCGCGGCGTATGCGTCCGACAAATGTCTCATCCCTGCCCTCGGAATCCTTGGGCATCGGATAGAGGCCCTTCTTTGCGTCGTCTATTACCACTATGCCCGGCGACTTTGCGAGAAGCTTCCTGACGCTGTCTGGGCTTATGCGCTTGGCTGTCTCTATATACACGGACTCCGAGTGGCCGGTCCTGACCGGTACCCTTACGGTAGTCGCTGACACCTTTATATCGTCATCGTGCATTATCTTGTGTGTCTCTTTCACGAGCTTCCATTCCTCGCTCGTATAATCGCATTCCGCGAAACCGCCGATCTGGGGGAAGACGTTATACGCGAGCTGCTGCGGCATGGACCTCTCCACATCCACGTGGACGTTCCCGTATCCGCCTGCCGCTATAGCGGCATTCTCGGCCTTGAGCTGCTCGACCGCGCTCTTTCCGGCCCCCGATGACGCCTGCAGGGTAGTGACGATTATCCTCTTCAGCCCCGCCTTCTTGTGTATCGGCTCGAGCGCGACGACCATCTGTATGGTAGAACAGTTCGGGTTCGCGATTATGCCCTTATGCTTCTTTACGTCCTTTCCGTTGACTTCCGGGACGACGAGCGGGACCTTCGGGTCCATGCGGAAATCGGCGCCGTTATCTATGACCACGCAACCCCTCTTTACCGCCTCCTTAGCATAGGTGACCGCCGCGCCCTTCTCGCCCTCGGTGCCCGCGAAAAGCGCTATGTCCATGCCGTCAAAACCCTCGGGCGATATCGCCTGCACGGATTACCTCTGCCCGTCGACATCTATCTCCCTCGCGCTGCGCGCAAGCACGCGCAATTCGGCAACAGGGAAGTTCCGCTGGCGCAGCACACGAAGCATCTCTATCCCTACGACACCTACTCCTACAACTACGACATTATATCTGTTCTTCCTTTTCATCTCTCTCCCTATAGATTTTCCACGACCAGGTCGCCGACCTGGCTTGTCGAATAACCCATCTTCCCGGCCGCCAACGACTTCAGTTTCGTGTTAACGACCTTTATGACCGCATCCTCTATCGCCTTGCCCGCTTTATCCTCCCCGAGCGTCTCGAGCATCATGCCGCCCGCACAAATGGCCGCAAGCGGATTGATGATGTTCTGCCCGGTATATTTCGGCGCGGACCCGCCTATCGGCTCGAACATCGATACGCCTTTCGGGTTGATGTTCCCGCCCGCCGCTATGCCCATGCCGCCCTGTATCATCGCTCCGAGGTCCGTTATGATATCGCCGAATATGTTGTCGGTAACGATAACGTCGAACCATTCGGGGTTCTTTACGAACCACATCGTAGTCGCATCTACGTGGGCATAATCCGTCTTGACGTCCGGATACTCCTTCGCGACCTCGTTGAATGTCCTCTGCCAGAGGTCCCACGCGTATGTCAGAACGTTCGTCTTGCCGCAGAGCGTGAGTTTCTTGCGCTTGTTGCGCTTCTTGCAGTAATCGAACGCGTAGCGCACGCAGCGCTCTACGCCCTTGCGCGTGTTGTACGATATCTGGATCGCGACTTCGTCATTCGTTCCCTTCTTCTGGAACTCACCCATCCCTTTGTAGATGCCTTCAGAGTTCTCACGCACCACGACGAAATCTATGTCTTCCGGCTTCTTGTCCTTGAGCGGGCAATAGGCGGAATTGTAAAGTTTGACCGGCCTCAGGTTAATATACTGGTCCAGCGCGAAACGCAGTT
>JAKLIT010000130.1 GCA_022709465.1 Candidatus Omnitrophota bacterium
GGCCCTGCAGTTGCCCTTCTGCCCCTCATCGAGCACGCATCCGCGCGGGCACAGTTCGCATTGGGCTGTCTTGCTAATCTTCTGTGTCGCTCCCAAAAAGGTCGGGCAGGAACTTCTTGGCTTTCCTTACCATCTCCTGCTTCGATATCGACGTGGTCCTGCCCTTCGCGAACTCCGAATCGACCCACTCTTTTATCTTCATGACGCCGGGGTTGTCCTTGCCGACCTCATCCTCTTTTTTGATGTTGAGGTTCAGGTTGAGCCACTTGGCTATGCCGGCAACTCCCGACTTGTCGTTGATCGCGACGGCGACCTTCTTCTTCAGGATCTTCTCGGTGTTGAAGACGTTGTATATCTCCTCGTCCTTCATGAGGCCGTCGGCGTGTATGCCCGCGCTCGTCGTGTTGAAACTCCTGCCGACGAACGGCTGGTTATGCGGTATCTCGTAGCCGATCTCTTTCTCGAAGTACTCGGCGATGTCGGTTATGACGGTCGTGTCTATGCCGTCCTTGACGCCCCTGAGCGCGAGGTACTCCATCACGAGGGCTTCTATAGGAGTATTGCCGGTCCTCTCTCCGATGCCGAGCAGCGCACCGTTGGCCGCGCAGCAGCCGTAGAGCCACGACGTAGTCGCATTGATAAGCCCGTGGTGGAAATCGTTATGCCCATGCCACTCGAGCTGTTCGGGCGGGACTTCCGCGAGGTTGACCAGGCCGTATATGATGCCCTTGACGCTTCGCGGCAGCGCGACGCCGGGATACGTCACCCCGTAGCCCATCGTGTCGCAGGCCCTTATCTTTATCGGTATCTTCGCTTCCTTCGAAAGCTCCATGAGCTCCTGCACGAAAGGCACGACGAAGCCGTAGAAATCGGCGCGCGTTATGTCCTCGAGGTGGCATCTCGGCACTATTCCCATGTCGAGGGCGGCCTTTACGATGCCGAGGTACATGTCCATCGCCTGTTTCCTCGACTTCTTGAGTTTCAGGAATATATGGTAGTCCGAGGCGGACGTAAGTATACCCGTCTCCTTTAGGCCCATCTCCTTTACGAGCTTGAAATCTTCCTTGACCGGCCTTATCCATCCGGTTATATGCGGGAACTTATATCCCTTCGCGAGGCATTTCTGGACGGCTTCCTTGTCCTTGTCGGTGTACAGGAAGAACTCGCACTGGCGGATAAGCCCGCTCGGCCCGCCGAGTTTATGCAGCATGTCGTAGAGGTCGGTTATCTGCTTGACCGTGAACGGTGGAAGCGACTGCTGGCCGTCCCTGAACGTCGTATCGGTTATCCAGATGTCGTCCGGCGGGTTCATCGGGACGATCCTGTGGTTGAAGACCACCTTCGGGACGTCGGAATAGTTATAGATCTCCCTGAAGAGGTTCGGTTCGCCCACGTCCTGCAGTTCGTACCTGTAATACTCCTCCTCGAGGGTATTCGTCTTCTTGTTGAATTTTATCTCGCCTATTCTCATCTTATGCCTCTCAGTTATATCGCCCGGGACCTCTTAAGGTATTCTATGCCTTCCCTGACCTGCGCCGCCGACCTTTTCAGCGCTTCCTGTTCCGCGGATGAAAGCCGCAATTCTATCACTTCCTCCACGCCGCCGGCGCCTATCTTAGCGGGGACTCCGCAATATATGTCACCCATGCCGTACTGCCCTTCAAGGTATACGCTCGCCGGAAACACTTCCTGCCTGTCCTTCAGGACCGCCTCGAGCATGTCGCATGCCGCGCTCGAAGGCGCGAAATACGCGCTGCCGGTCTTTAAAAGCGATACGATCTCGGCCCCGCCGTCCCTGGTCCTCTGGACCAGAAGTTCGACTTCTTCCGGCGTAAGCATTTCGCTTATCGGCCTGCCCTTGACGGTCGTGCGGCCTATCAACGGGACCATCGAATCCCCGTGTCCGCCGAGGACCATCGCTTCTATCTCCGTCGGCAGGACATCGAGAGTCTGCGATATGAAATACTTCAATCTTGCCGTATCCAGGACTCCGGCCATGCCGAAGACCTTCTTGGTGTCGAACCCCGACACTTTCCATGCGAGGTATGTCATTATGTCGAGCGGGTTCGTGACCATTATAATGACCGAATCCGGGCAGTATTTCTTTACGTTCTGCGCAATATCCTTTACGATGGCCGCGTTCTTCGCGAGAAGGTCTTCGCGCGACATGCCAGGTTTGCGCGCAAGCCCCGCCGTCACTATCACTGCGCGCGCGCCCTTTATTATCGAATAGTCGGTGCTTCCCTCGACCCTGAAATTATACGCCTCTATGGCACCGGCCTGGCCGAGGTCGAGCGCCTTGCCTTTCGCGAGGCCGTCGGCAATATCGACTATCGCGACATCCGCGAGCTTACGCTCGACTATCCTCTGCGCGCAAGTCCCGCCCACCTGCCCGGCCCCTATTACCGCGACCTTCATGCTATTCAATCTTGAAATCCCCGTGCTTCTTTATATGTTCGACCAGACCGCCGTCGCCGAGTATCCGGGTCATCGCCTTCGGGATCGGCGCGAACTTGAGTTCCATTTTTTTCGTGACGTCCTTTATGACACCCTTCTCGAGGTCTATCTCGAGCTCATCGCCCGCGGCGATCATGTCCGTATCGCACTCGATGACCGGCAAGCCTATGTTTATCGCGTTCCTGAAGAATATCCTCGCGAACGACTTCGCAAGCACGCATGACACCCCCGCTATCTTGATTATCGTGGGCGCGTGCTCCCTCGATGATCCGAGGCCGAAATTCCTGCCGCCGACAATGAAATCGCCCTTGCCGACCTTCTTCGCGAACTCCGCGTCGGCATCCTCGAGGACATGTTTCGCGAGTTCGTTGAGGTCTGAGCGCAGGTGGAAATACCTTCCCGGCGCTATGAGGTCTGTCGAGATATCGTTGCCGAATTTCCAGGACTTTCCGCGCAATATCATCAGAAGTACTCCCTTGGGTCGGTCAACTCACCCTTTATCGCTGATGCGGCAGCCGTAGCCGGTGAAGCCAGGTAGACGAATCCCTTCGGGTTTCCCATCCTGCCGAGGAAATTCCTGTTGGATGTGGATACGCAGTTTTCTGCGTCTCCTAGTATCCCGCCGTGCACGCCTACGCACGCGCCGCAGCCGGGGGTCGTGACGGTCGCCCCGAAATCGACGAACGTCTCGATGAGCCCTTCTTTGACGGCGAGCATATATACGTCCTTCGACGCCGGCGTTATTATGACGCGCGTATCCGTATCGCGCTTCTTGCCCTTCCAGATATCCGCTACGACCCTGAGGTCCTCTATCCTTCCGTTCGTGCAGGACCCGATGAATACCTGGTGGATCTTGACCTTTCCGGCCTTATCGACCGGTTTCGTGTTGTCCACGGTATGCGGCATCGAGACCATCGGGGCGAGCTTATCCACCTCTATATCTATTTCTTTATCGTACTTGGCGTCCTTATCGGAGCGAAGTTCCCTGTATTTGTCCTCCCTACCGTGCTGTTTAAGGTACACCTTCGTCATCTTATCCGAAGCGAATATGCCGGCCTTCGCCCCTGCCTCAACGGCCATATTCGATATGACGAGCCGCTCCGGCATCGGAAGCGACTCCATTGCCTCGCCGGTAAACTCGAGCGCCCTGTATGTAGCTCCTTCGGCGCCGAGCGTCCCTATAAGGAATAGCATGAAATCTTTTGCGAAGACCCCCGGGCGAAACTTTCCGTTAACCACCACCTTGA
>JAKLIT010000131.1 GCA_022709465.1 Candidatus Omnitrophota bacterium
ACGACGAGGCCCGAGCGCTCGAGCACCGCAACGTCCACGCCCTTGCCCTTCGCGAAGTTTATGAGCCCGCTCCATTCGTCCGGCGCGAACCCGAGGCCTGCCTTCTGCGCGGCCTCTTCGCTTACGCCGCGATTCTTCAGGTATGCCGCCGCGCGTTTCCCGGCCTCCGTGCCCGACAGCATTGAACGGTAATACGCCGCGGCCATCTCGTTCGTCTTGTATATCTGCACCGCGTAGCTGCTCGTCTCGAACTGGCTGCGCGTGAAGCTCGGAAGCTTAACGCCGGCTTTCTCCGCGAGGGTCCTTACCGCCTCCGGGAAATCGATGTTCTCCATCTTCATCACGAACCCGAAGACGTTCCCGCCGGCGCCGCATCCGAAACAATGGAAGATCTGTTTCGCGGGGCTTATCATGAACGACGGGGTCTTTTCCTTATGGAACGGGCAGTTCGCCTTGTAATTCCTTCCGGCGCGCCTGAGCGGTATGTAACTTCCGATGATCTCGACGATATCGGACTTGCCCTGTATCTCTTCTAATACCTGTTCCGAAAACGCCATTATTTGCCGCGGCTTACCCTTTCGAAACCCGAACAGCCGATGAACTCAAGCTTATCCTCTTTCGCGAGCTTATCGAAGAGCAGGTTCAGGCCCAGGTTATCGCTCGATATGTGCCCGGCGATGACAACGTTCAGGTGGCCCTTCTGCGCGTTCTTCAGGTGGTCCTCACCGAGGTGCATGGCGACTATCGTGCCGACCCCGGCGTCTTCGAGCTTCTCGAACATGTTTGTCGGGCCTTCTGTCCCGCCGGTCATGTCGACGAAGACCTTGCCCGCACTGTTCTTCGGGTCCCCGAAAAACACGCGCGGCCCGGCGTTTACCTTCATCGCCTGCTGGTATTCCGGTATCTCCTTCAATATGTCTATGACCTCGGCGACCGTGTCCGGGGCCTTCGCGTCCATAAGCTTCTGCAGATACGAGACGACGTGGTTATCCGCCACCGTGTGCGCGCACATCATCGGTATGTCGAGCAATCTCGCGGCGTCGACCGTGCGGGTATGGTTGGCCGGCATTACCCTGCGCTCGACCTCTTTTACCCTGTCCTTCATTATCCCTTCCGCGACATTTATCGGCACGCCGAACTTCGCCCATATATCCGGCTGCATATTCATGACCTCATAAAAATTCGCCCACGCGCGGCCTTCCGGGTGGTGGGCCAGCACGAGGTCTATCTTCCTGCCTTTCTCCCTGAGCCTGTCGGCCAGGACGATCTCGCCCACTTCCATATCGACACCGACGATTATCCGTTTGACCTCCGTCGAGCCGCTGCCGTAAAGTATCCTTGTGTCCGCATAAGGGTTCTGCAGCCTCTCCTTATCGAAATACTGCTTGTCCTTCTCCTTCAGCGCCTCGTAATCCTTCCTGGCTTTCGAGAGGACCTTCGCGACCGCGTCTTTTCCGCGCGGGTCGGCGGCAATACCTTCCCTAACCACGAGATCATAGATCTTCGATAATTTCAACTCATCCTCCTGTTATTTTTGTTCTTCTAATTTTATCGCTTCGGGGGAGTTCCTTGCGACAACCTGGTATGCGTACGGCGCGATCTTGCTTATATACGGGCCGGTCAGGGAACGTTCTTCGACCGATTTCACGAGGTAATCCACCTGCAATATCCCGAACAGCGTAAAGAGCAGGCTGAGGAGTATAGCGCCCCTCAGCAATCCCGATATGAACCCGCCCCACTGGTTTATCTTGTCGGCGAACGCGAGCTTGACGACTTTCGTCACGCCGAGGGCGACTAACTTAAGACTTAACATAGACAGTAAAATTAGAATTAAAAAAGAAACCCCGTCGACAAGTTCCTGGGGCAGGGAAAAAGCCGCGTTTATCCTGCTTCCGAGCGGAGAGTAAAAACTCATCGAGATATACAGGGCGAAGATAACTCCTATTATCCTGAATATCTCTTCGGATAAGCCCGTCTTAGCGCCGATATAACATGTTCTTAACAAAAGGATTACGGTTAAGACATCAACCCAATTTATGCGTTGGACCGCTTCCGGCAAGATCACTCTCCTGATATTTGGAAGCAAGTATACCACATGGGGTTAGAAAAGTCAAGGTAAGCCAAAATGCTTGACTTTTTCAACAAAAAGGGGTATATTTTCGTAAATGGCTAAAACAACTCCGTTGGAAAACTTAAAAGTAAAAAATGAGGTCGCGGATAGCGTCCTGCTCGTCCTGAACTCTTACGATAAGCTTGAATTCTCGCTAGACCTCAAGCAGTTCTTCAAGAAGAAGCTCAGGGAACGTTATAACAAGACGATAGACGTCGAGCTTGTCGGGATGGCCGAGATGGGCCAGACCCGAGGCAACCTTACCGGCTACCTGAAGACACACGAGCGCATAAAGAGGGTTCTTTCCAAAAAGAAGCTCGATTCCTTCGACACCATAATATATATCCACGACGCCGGCCTCGCCACGAGGATATTCCCCCTCTCTTATGAGTTCGGCACGCCGTCAAAGGCAAGCATAAGGTTCCCCGAGGGCCGCGCGCCGGACATGCTGCTCCCGTGCATCGCGAAGAGCATCCCTCTTTTGAAGAATACCGTCATAATACTCCCGATCGACCAGTGTTTCGATTATGCCGATGTGGATATAAACGGCCTGTTGAGGTCGCTTAACTCGCATACGGCTTCCATGCTTTTGACCCCGATACAGATAAACAGGGCGCTCGGAAGCCTCGGCACGGCGAAACTGGACGCGGACAACCGGATATCTTCCTTCTACGAGAAGACCTTCGACGAAAAGCTTATACCCAAATTCTCCAAGGGAATGACGCTCGCGAATACTTTCCAGCTCTTCACGACAAAAGAAGGCATGGATAAGATGCAGAGCGCGGTCGACCTCTTCTGCTCCAAGGAGAAGAACAAGGATTTCATATCTCACCTGAACGCTACCGAGTGGAGTTTCAACAAGCTCATCTGCGAGTCGCTCGTCCTGGACAAGAAGTCGCTCTCGAAGATACAGCTCGCGATGAGGGAATGCCTGCAGCAATATGAGATAAGCGTCGGCGGCGCTATAGCGAAGGGCTACTGGATCGACTGGGCGTCGAACATAATGACCTACCTCGAACTGCTGCGCAAGCTGACCGCGCAGATATCCAAGCCGGACGAGAACGGCAACTATTTTGTCAGGAGCAAGAAGATCAAGCCGTCGAGCAAGCTGGAGTCCTGCGTCTTCATCGACTGCGACACGGTCGACCTGTTCGGCAGCTACAAAAACTGCATATTCATCGCCTGCGAATGGGTCAGGATAATGAACTGCTTCGAAGGCAGCGGTTCGCTCTTTTACGCCCTGAAGAAGAAAAATTTCCTGCGCAAGGAGATGAACTACAAGCTCTTCGCGCACTTCCTGAGCGGAAGGCGTAATATCGAGTTTGAATGCGATATCTACGACGATTACAGGAACCTCTACAGCGCGATGAAGAAGGTAAGCGACGACTGGCTCTACTACCACGAAGTTTTGAAGGAAAGCTACAACACTAGGTAGGCCTTTGCTGCTGCCCCGCCTCCCATGACCTGATGCACCTGGACATATAAACGGTCATCGCCCTCTTTGCCCTGAATTCGTCCTCATAGACCCTAACGAGCCTGGCCTTGTATCCCCTGTCCAGTTTCTTCCAGATATCTA
>JAKLIT010000132.1 GCA_022709465.1 Candidatus Omnitrophota bacterium
TAGAGCACGTCGAGCCAGCAGAAGAACGAATACCCGAGCGCCGTCCTCGGCGGGTGCCCCTTCGGTATGTATATCACCGGCACCTTGTCTTCCTTCGCGAGGACCTCAAGCTTCCCGCCCGACGTTATCGCAATTATCTTAGCGCCCTTCTCCTTCGCTTCGGCATAAGACGAGAGCGTCTCTTCCGTATCGCCGGAGTAGCTGCACGCGAGGAAGAGCGTCTCCCTGCCCACGAACTTCGGCAGCGTATAGTCCCTGCTTACGTATATCGGTATCTTTATGTCGTCTATCAGGTATGAGCGCAGCAGGTCCGCTCCTATCGCCGAGCCGCCAAGGCCGGAGAAGACGATGTTCTTGTATCCCGCGCCGACATACGACTGCGGCACATGGAAATCGCATCCGATCGAATACGCCCTGGCGCACTGCTCCGGGAAGTTCACTATAAGATCCAGCATATTGGATTTATCTGTCAACTCGTCCCCCTTTACGCCATGCCGGGCGCTAACTGCCTCAGCTTCATGTTCGCGAATTCCTCTATCTCCGCGCCGGTGGCCAATCCCATGGCTTCTTCGGCGATCTTCTGCGCCGTGCCGTAGTCTACCGACCTTATGATCTGCTTGATCCTCGGTATGTTCACGGGGCTCGTCGAGAACTCATCGAGCCCGAGGCCTAGCAATAACAGCGAGAACGCCGGTTCGCCCGCCATCTCCCCGCACATGCCGACCCATATATTATGCTTGTGCCCCGTATCTATGACGTTCTTTATGAGCCGCAGGACCGCCGGATGCGCCGGCTCGTATAGGTAAGCTATCTTCTCGTTGACCCTGTCGACCGCGAGCGAGTACTGTATCAGGTCGTTCGTACCTATCGAGAAGAAGCTTATCTCCCGCGCGAGTATGTCAGCGGTAAGCGCGGCCGAAGGCACCTCTATCATAACGCCGACCTCGACGTTCTCGTCGAACGGCACGCCCTCGCGCCTGAGCTCGTCCTTTATCTCGGCAAGCATCTTGTTCGCCTCGCGGACTTCCTCTATGCCCGATATCATCGGGTACATTATCTTCAGTTTCCCGTGCGCCGACGCCCTCATTATAGCCCTGAGCTGTATCTTGAATATGTCCGGGCGGGCCAGGCAGAACCTTATCGCGCGCCACCCCATGAACGGGTTCATCTCCTTCGGGACCTTCAACTGCGACATGAACTTGTCGCCGCCGAGGTCGAGCGTCCTGACTATGACCGGGTTAGGCGACATCTGCTCCGCGACGCTCTTATACGACTGGAACTGCTCCTCCTCCGTCGGAAAATCCGTGCGGTCGAGGTAGAAGAACTCCGTCCTGTAGAGCCCGATGCCATTCGCGCCGTGCGACTTCACCGATGTGACCTCGTCGGGTATTTCTATGTTCGCGGCCAGGTGGATCGTACGGCCGTCGGGAGTGACGCAAGGCAGGTCGCGTAACTGGACCAGCGAGGCGTCCACTTCCGCGAACTTCGTCTTCTCCTGCTCGTATTTTGAAAGGGTCTCTTCGTCGGGATTGAGTATGACGACGCCGTTCGAGCCGTCGACAATAAGCGTATCGCCGCTCTTGACGTTCAAGGTTATCGATTTGAGGCCTACTACGGCGGGTATCTCGAGCGCCTTCGCCATGATGGCGGTATGCGATGTCTTGCCGCCTATATCCGTCGCGAAGGCGATGACGTTCTTCTTGTGCAGTGAAGCGGTATCCGACGGCGAAAGGTCATACGCGACGAGGACCACCTTCTCCTTTATGTCGGCCAACGTCTCGCGCTTCTTGCCGAGCAGGTGGTTTAAGACCCTCTTGCCGATATCGCGGATGTCGGCGACGCGCTCCTTGAGGTACTCGTCCTCGACCTTCTGGAACGCGGCCATGTACCTCTTCAGCACATCGTCGAAAATATATTCTACGCAGACGAGGTCTTTCTTAAGGCGCGATATGACCTCTTCTATGAGCGTGCGGTCCTCAAGGACAAGGAGGTGGGCGTTGAATATCTCGGCGTGCTTTATGCCGAGCTGGTCGGAGATGCGCTCCTGTATGCCGAGTATCTCCTGCCTCGTCTGGATAAGGGCATCCTCAAAACGCGCGATCTCCTTCGGCAGGTCCTTCTCTTCTATCACGCGCCTGTTTATGGCATAGGTCTCGCTGTCTAATATGAAGACCTTACCTATCGCGATACCGGGAGACGCCGCGATACCCTTCAGTAGCATCCGTTACCTCGCTTTACTCGTCTCGGGCGCGTCGAGGTCGCCCGACAACACCTGTTCGAGTTCCGTCATCGCCTGTTCGGCGTCCTCGCCGTCGATCTTCAGCGTGACCTGGCTGTTCTTTCCTGCGGCAAGCATGAGTATCCCCATGATGGACTTGCCGTTGACTTCAAGCTTGCCCTTCTTGACTATGACCTCGGAGTCGTATTTGTTCGCGATCTGCACAAAGACAGCGGCAGGCCTCGCGTGAAGCCCCGACTTGTTCTTTATAGTGATCTTCTTTTCCGCTATCATTTTATTCCTCTATTTTGATGTTTTCCGTAAACTTCATATTCCATGTCCCGCCCGGGGCCAGCTTCAGGTCCCAGTGGAAGAGCATCGCTATCTCCTGGTATGTCCTCTCGAGGCCCTGCTCCGAATCCGATACCGTCTCTATCGGGAAATACCAGAACGACGCCTCTTTCGAGAACTCAAATTCCGCCTTGACCCCGTACCACTGGTCGTTCACGCATATATTCCTGATGCCCGACGCCTCACCGACCCTGTTGAGGTGCGGGTCCTTCAGCGAGAAGCTGAACTCTACGCCGAACTTCGGCGCGATCTCTTTGCTGCCGGTGTTCGTCAGCGTATATTCCACGTCGAACGCCTGCTTATTCGGCTTCAGCGTGACCGTCTTCGATATCCTTATGCCGTTCGCGGAGCCGTCCGCGCCGTAATAATTCCCGTCGCGCGCCATCACAACCACGGCCGCCCCGGACTTGTCCTTCTTTACGTTATATTCATACGCGCCGTCCACGAAATCCCCGGCCTCGCCGTACTTAGACGCGGCAAAATCCTTCACCGTCGTCCCATCTTTCAGGAAATGGTCTATCAGCGAGACCCTCCTGTACCAGTCGTAGCTGAGGTCCGCTACTAGCTCGGCGTCCTTTGCCCTAGATATATCGTGTATCGAATCTATACCGTCGGCCTTCTTGCCTGCCTGCGCCTCTTTCGCCTTCTGCAGCGCCTTCTCGTGGTACGGCTCTTTACGCCTTGTCAGCGTGTTGGTCATGTTCAGCGCGAGCGGCTTAAAATCCAGTTCAAAGATCGTCCCGCCGTTATGCGGCGATATGTCCAGCTCGAGTTTCGCGTTGGAGACGAGCACTTCGTCGTACGAATCGCAATCAATATCCGTCTCTACCGCCCCGGCCCAGTCCGCCTTCTTATGAGCGGCCTTGTCGAGTTCCTTCTGCGCCTTTATAATATTCGAGTAAACCGCCGAGCGCAGGTGGTTCAGGTAAAGCCCGCCGAAGACCCCGTGCCAGTAAGCGCAATTGCACTGGCTCTTGTAGATATATTCGAGCGCCTTTTTTGGAGCGGCTGTCTTCGATGCCGCGACAAGGCCGCTGACGAACTGCATCTTCTTCTGCATGCTGTTCGACTCCGGGTATTTGACAAGGAAATT
>JAKLIT010000133.1 GCA_022709465.1 Candidatus Omnitrophota bacterium
ACGCCACCTGCACGAGAATGACCGGATAATCAACGACAGGAAGGTCGCTGATCGGCAGCGTGAAATAAGCCGCTATGCCGAATATCGTCACGACCACCATGAGCAGCGTGGTCATAATGGGTTTTCTTATGAAGTTTTCGGAAAAGCTCATTTGTCCGCCTTTTTGGATGCCCCGTTCTGCGGGGCGCTTATCTCGACGTCCGCCCCTGGCCTCAGGCCCATCTGGCCGGCGGTCACGACGTACTCACCCGCCTTAAGACCTTTCTCCACGATCACATGGTCGTCTATCTTGTTGCCGGCGGTGATGTTTCTTTTTTCCGCTTTATTGTCCGGCGTGATCGTAAAAACATAATTGTATAATACGCCCTGTTCCTGCCCTACCTGCATGGCCTCATATGGGATAAGCACTGCGTCCTTCTCTTTCCTGAGGACAAGCCGGACATTCGCGAACTGCCCGGCCCAAAGGGCGGAGTCCTTGTTGTCGACCGAGGCGCGCAGCAGGATCGTTCCGGTGGTGTTATCCACCGCGTTATCGACGAAATGCAGCACGCCTTCGCGCGTGACGGGATCGCCGCCTTCGCGCGCGATGTAGACGATCACCTTGAGCTGCCCTTTTGTCATGGCTTCCCTTACGCTGTCGAGGTCCCTCTCGGGTATGGTGAAATCCACGTAAAGCGGGTCAATGGTCTTTATGTTCACGAGTGTCGGCCCCGAATTCGCCATAACGATATTGCCCGGGTCCACCTGCCGTTTTCCGCAGGTGCCGTCGATAGGGGAGGCGATATAGCAATAGGCGAGGTTGATCTTCGCGAGCTCTATGTTGGCGTTGTCGAGCTTGATCATAGCCTCCGACGCCGTGACGCTCGTCTCGTATTGCTCGAAGGCCTGCTGCGAGATGAGCTCCTTGGCGAGGAGTTTCCTGTTCCTTTCGAGCGTATCCTTGTTCAGTTTCAGGTTCGCGAGGTCCTGTATCAGCTGGGCCTCCGCCTTGTCGAGCGTGGCTTTGTACGAGCTCGGGTCTATCGTAAAGAGCATGTCGCCTTTCTTCACGATGTCGCCGTCCTTGAAATGGACTTCCTTTATCTCGCCGGTCACCTGCGACATGATGTTCACGTTATAGGGCGAGTAGAGGTTGCCGAAGGACTCAATGAATATGTCGGCATCATTGGCCTCGGCCTTGACCGCCTTGACGATCTTCGGCGGTATCTTCCTCTCCGGGGGCTTGCGGCTGCAGCCCTTTACGATACCCATGGTCAGCAGCAATGCGAGCCCGATCCAGGCCGCGTATTTGATGAGCTTGATCAGCGTGTTACCGGTCTTATTCATTTTTTGTCTCTCCGCCTGTATATATCGTTCCGGTCGCGTGGGCCAATTGGGCCAATGCCACGAAAAGGTCTTTCCTCGATTGTATGAGGCTGCTCTTAGCGTCGGAAAGCTTGCTTTCCGCGTCGAGCAGGTCGAGTATGCTGTTCAGGCCGTTGCTGTAGCTTTCAAGGGCCAGCTCGTATGATGTCTGGGATGTGTTCAGGAACGCCTCGCTGTATTCGAGCTTCTTGGCGGCCGTCTTGAAATCGTAATATTTGGTCCAGACCTCGGCGCTGGCCGAGATCTCAGCTTCGATAAGCTTCTCGCGCTCGACGTTCGCGAGAGCCTGTTCCTCGCGCAGTTTGTTAAGGTTCTCGAATCCGTCGAACACATCCCAGTCGAAGCTCAGGTATGCCGCGTATGTCCTGTCGGTATCGCGCGGCTGGCTGTAATTGTAATATTTATAGAAATTCTTGTTCGCCGAGGCGCCGGCGCTTAGCGTCGGGTAGAGGTCGGAGTTCGCGGACCTCGCTACGGCGTTTTGCGCCCTGAGATTGGCCCTCAACGCGGCGATGTCGGGGCGTTGTTCGATGGCGTCGTTTATCATGTTCGTGATGTCCTCGTCATTGACGGACTTCGGGACATCCTTGGACGGCTCCAGAACGTCGAAAACGGTATCTGCCGGATATCCGAGCGACCTTGCCAGCGCGGCTTTCGAGGTCTTGACTGCGCCTTTGGCATTCTCGAGGGAGTAAAGCGTCTGCTCGTATGTCGATTTCGCCTGAAGCACGTCAAGTTTGGCGGCAAGCCCCACCTCATACCTGCGGGAAGCCGCATCATACGCAGCCTGCGTGTTTTTGAGGTCCGATTCCGCCGCCGCCTGCAGCGCGACCGCGCTGTGGTAATCGTAATAGGACGTCTCGACGTCGAGCACGACGTCCTGCATCTTCCTGTTGAACTGGAAGTTCGCCGCTATGAGCAGCTGCGATTGCTCATCCACGTCGGCAGCCCTGCCGCCGAAATCGAGGAGCAGGTACGTGAGCTGTATGCCGGGCCCGTATTTGAAATAATCGACGCTCGCCATGTCTATATTGGCGCGGGTATCCTGCCTTATGGCCTCGCCGTTGATAGTGACCTTCGGGTAGTAGCGGCCTTCCATCTGGAGCTTTGCCGCCTGGACCGCTTTTGCGTTCTCCCAGGCCTGTTTCGTGGAAGGGTTCGTGCGCAGTGCTACATCTATCAGGTCCCCGAGCGCGAGGGGTTTTGACGAGTCGATCCTCTGCCCGCGGATGGATTGCCAGGTCTTGTCTTTTGAGTCGTAGGCCTGTATCTTTTTCGCCGGTACCCAGGCTGCTTCAGAAGACGAAGGGGCCGTCAGGGTGCGGCATCCCGCCGCGGAAAGTAACATGGACGCAGATGTCAGAACGATTAAAGATCTCTTGAGAGTAGTCATGTTATATAGTGCTATTATACAGACAAAAAAACACGCGCGCAACAAAAAAGCATTAACCTCTTGTTATTTGCGGTATTTTTTGGTATATTTATAACGCGTGGAGGTCCGATAATATGCGCAATAGACCCGGTTCGGCCGTAATAGCGTCATTGGCTCTGCTTGTTGCCGCCCAATGCGCCGCGGCGGAGATAAAATTCGAGATCATTGACAGCGCGAGGAACATACAGGGCGCAACCCTGCCGCCGGGCACGAGGATAGAGTATACGGAAGCCGGCAAGATCAATTACGCGATACTCGAGAAACCGGCGGCCGTGCAGGACCTTCCCTGCCAGGGCTGGATATATTTCTATGAATCGGGAAAGGTCAGGGACGCGGAGCTGTCCCGCGATGCGTCGCTGCAGGGCATCATGCTGAGCAAGGGCAGCAGGGTAGACTTCTATGAATCGGGCAGGTTGAGGTCTGGCACGCTTGCCGAGGCGAAGATGATCGGCGGCGTAAAGGTCGCCGACGGCGCAAAGATCCTCCTTTTCGAGACAGGGAAGCTCGTAAACGTATATTTGACGAAAGCCCAGGAGATACAGGGGATCTTGTGCGCTCCGGGCCCGGTCGATTTTTATAACGATGGCAAGCTGAAATCGTCGACGCTTGCCGGGACTACGGAGATAGGCCACATAAGATACCCTGCAGGCAGCGTGATCGACTTTTACCCGTCAGGAAGGGTCAAAATGGCCGCCCTGACGGAGCCGGTCAAGATAGAAGGGAACCTCTACGGCAAGGGTACACGCATAAATTTGGGAGAAGACGGCAAGATCCTGCCGGTAAGATAATATAATACAGATTTGCTGGGATGGCGGAATTGGCAGACGCGACAGTTTGAGGGGCTGT
>JAKLIT010000134.1 GCA_022709465.1 Candidatus Omnitrophota bacterium
ACGCCGGATACGAGGTATAGGACGGCCATCCTTACCGCGATACCGTTCGTGACCTGCTCGAGTATGACCGAATACGGCCCGTCCGCTATCTCGGGCGTTATCTCCACTCCCCTGTTTATCGGGCCCGGGTGCATTATAAGCACGTCCTTTTTCGCGTTCTTCATCTTTTCGGCGTCGAGGCCGAAGCTCATCGAATAATCCCTTATGGACGGGAAGAGGCTTTGCCCCTGGCGCTCGAGCTGTATCCTTAGCATATTGATGACATCGGCGCCTTCTATCGCCTCGTTTATGTCGTATGTCACCTTCACTCCGAGCTTTTCGATCTCCGGCGGCATCAATGTAGCCGGGCCGCAGACCGTGACGTTAGCCCCGAGTTTCACGAGCCCCCAGATATTGGAACGCGCAACCCTCGAATGCGCTATATCGCCGATTATCGATACATTGAGGCCGTTTATCTTCTTCTTGTGCTCTTTTATCGTGAAGATGTCGAGCAGGCCCTGCGTCGGATGCTCATGCGAGCCGTCGCCCGCGTTGATTATCGACGGCGCGACCGATCTCGCGAGCAGGTGCGGAGCGCCCGAAGACGAATGGCGCATTATTATGATATTCACCTTCATCGCCTCTATGTTCCTGGCGGTATCCTTCAGCGTCTCCCCTTTCGTAAGGCTCGAGGAGCTCGTCTGGATGTTCACGATATCCGCGCTCATGCGTTTCGCGGCCAGTTCGAACGAGGTCCGCGTCCTTGTCGACGGCTCGAAGAAAAATAGCACGACCGTCTGGCCGCGCAGCGTCGGGACCTTTTTTATCGGCCTCTGGGATATCTCCTTGAAGGAGCCCGTCGTCTCGAGGATCAGCTCTATCTCCTGGGTGGAGAGGCTTTCGAGGTCGAGCAGGTCTTTATTCTTCCACGCAACGGCCACCTTATTCCTCCTTTTCCGCCACTACAACTTCATCGGCCCCGTCCGTTTCTGTTATCTTCACCTGGACCGTCTCCTTTTGGGAGGTCGGTATGTTCTTGCCGGCATAATCGGCCCGTATGGGCAGCTCCCTGTGCCCGCGGTCTACGAGCACCGCGAGCTGTATGCTCCCGGGCCTTCCGAAATCTATCAGCGCGTCCAGCGCGCAGCGTATGGTCCTTCCGGTATAAAGCACGTCGTCGACAAGCACTATCACCTTGTCGTGGATATCGAAATCTATCTCCGTCTTGTGCACCACTGGCTGTTCCGCAACGGTGGTGAGGTCGTCCCTGTAAAGGGTTATGTCGAGCGCCCCGACCGGTATATCCGAGCCGGATATACTCTTTATCTTGCCGGCCAGCCTCTGGGCGAGCACGGCCCCGCGGGTCCTGATGCCGACTATAGCGAGGCCGCCGGTATCCTTATTGCTCTCGAGCACCTCGTGGGCTATACGGATTAGCGCTTTGTCTATCTGCTCCGCATCCAGCACTTTTGCCTTCTCTTTGAGTTTCATAGGGCCTCTTGGGCAATAAAATTGCCTGTCCCCGGCTCTAAGCCGAAAACAGGCATAATATAGTATTCTCCGTAATCACAGTACATCTTCCTCTCCTTTTCCGGCCTCACCGGGCCAGATTAAAAGGTTCCAGTGATAAAGGATAGCATGGGCACACCTATTTGTCAAGGCATAATTTCTAGTTTGCGGCACGCGGCGAATATCCGAGCGAATCAGTGGGTATGGAATTGAACAGTTTAGACACCGTCTCAAAACCGGGTTTCGGTTTCCGGTCCCAGGTCAATATGCCCCAATACTCCTCGATATGCTTGTCCTGGACCGAGGGGTTGCCTCCCTTCCACCATTCATCGGTCCATTCGAATATAACGATACCGGCGAGATCGTCCTCGGCGCTCCTTATCTGCGTGCCAAGGGCCTTGTCCTGGGAGTCCTTCTTTACGAAAGTGCTGAACCCGGTTTCGGTAATAATGACCGGCTTCTTGTATTTTTTGGATATCTCCTTCATCTCCTTGACCGACTTTACCGCCTCTTCCTTCCCCCGCCAGTTGAAGCCGTGGCCGCCGATATACGCGTTACACCCTATTACGTCGAGATAATCGAACCCGAGGTCATAGCCTTTGACCTTCAGTATGTTCGCTGCCGTGACCGGCCGGCTCTTATCAGCCGCTTTCACGGCGAGATATATCTCTTTCATGAATTTGTTTACGGTATCGAACCCGTAGCGGGGGACGGGGTTGCCTGGCTCGTCGTAGCAGAACGGCGCGTCGTTCCATATCGACCACATCAATATGCACTTCCTGTTCTTGTGCTTCTTCACGGCCTCGGTCGCTATCCTCTTGAGCGCCTTCAGCTCTATTTCGGAGGAATAATCGGTATATGCGGAGGGATATACCACCTTCTCTATGATCTTCAGGTCGTATTTCTCGGCGAGGTCGAGCAGCGCGTCCGGGAACGGCTCGTACGTCCTTATGGTATTTATCCCGGCTCCTTTCATCATCCTGAAATCGTTCTCGAATACCGATAAAGGTATCTTCGAAAAGCATCCGTCGACCCCGGGCGGAAGTCCTGGCGCGCTCACGCCGTACGCGATGCCTTTTATGAAAAAGAGCGAGCCGTCGGAATAGATCCTCCCGTCCTTTATGACGACCCCGCGGTCGGTGATCTTCCTCGACACCAGCTGGTCCGGTGCTCCGGGGACTTTTTTTGCTATTACCTTCTCGGTCTTCTCCCTTTCTTCAGCCTTCCTTCGCTCGAGGTCCCTCTGTTTTTCGACCTCCTTAGCCCTCAGCTCCAACCTGATCCTTTCACGGGCAAGCTCCGCTACTTCTTCTTCGCTAGGCGTGGTCATCGACGATATGAGCTCCCTTTTCAGGGTTATTACCCCGGTCGGGACCTCGACCCTTACGGAATCCGCCGTCTCGAGTATGACCTTCCCGACTATTATGCCTCCCGCCGCAAGCGTTACCTTGACCGGCTTGGAGGCCTTTATCTCTTCCAGCACCTTAAGTTGTTCTTCGAGCGCTTTTCTGGAATCGGCGACCTTGCCCAGCTCGGCA
This sequence comes from Candidatus Omnitrophota bacterium, assembly GCA_022709465.1. The sequence continues at coordinate 3,027 of JAKLIT010000134.1, forward strand.
TTGAGCGCGTCTGTCCTCTCTTTCGCCTTGGCAAGTTCCGCTTCGAGTTTCGCGATCTCCTCCGGTTTCAGCATCGCTTCCGCCTTGGCTTCTTCCAGCCTCTTCTGGAGGTCCATCTTCTCCTGCTCGAATCCTTTTATCTTCGATTCGAGCTCGCTCCTGCTAGTCCTGAGCTCTTCGAGGACTTGCGCGAGTTTGGCCCTTTCGGATTCTATAAGAGCAAGCTTCTTTTCGGTCTCCTTGCGCATCGCCTCTTTCTTCGCGAGCTCCACCCTCGTCAGGGCGACAGAGACAGCCAGAAGGATTATTGCTGCGCCGATAAAGAACGGCCTTAATGAAAGGAACCGGGCGTGCCCCACTATCCCCCGCCTGTCTTTTTCGGCGATCTTTTCGTAATAGACGCCCGCGAGGTATTTGTTGGGATGGTGTTCTTTTATCTTCTTTATCCAGGCGGCCTCGGCGATCGCTTCGATAGGTTTCGAGGAGAACGGCATGTTTATCTGGAGGCGAAGTTTCGCGGATTTCTTGTTAAGCTTCTCCGCGAGGTCGTCTTTCAGGTTGTTTATCTCGAGGCACATGCCTCCTTCGCTTACATCCCGCGTG
>JAKLIT010000135.1 GCA_022709465.1 Candidatus Omnitrophota bacterium
TTTCCGAGAGATCCGGGGTCGGTCGTGCCGTGTATGCCGTAACCTTCCTTGCTCAGGCCCATCCAGCGCGTTCCGAGGATGTTCTCGGGGCTTCCGGGCGGAGCGACAACCCCCGCCTTATACCAGACGGGATCGACCAATTTCGTCGTTATCTTGAACGTGCCTACCGGAGTGCAGTTATTGGTGCCGGTTGCCACTTTATATACTTTTATGACGTCGTCGTTCTGCTTGAGCATCAGCAGGTTCTGCGATTTGTCGACGACGACACTGAACTTCACCGTGACTACCTTCAGCCGCTGCCCCTGCCTTATCGTGTCGCCGCTGATGTTGTTCGATTTCCTGAGCAGGTCGACGGTCGTCCCGAAGACCTTCGCGATCTTCGCGAGCGAATCACCCGCCTGTACCGTGTACTCCTTGCTGTAGCTGTCGAGATAGGGCGAGAAGAGTATCCTCATGTTCAGCTCCTCGACCTTCGGTTTCGCTTCCTTTACTATATCGGCTTCGGGATATGTCTCGTATGCCTTCTTGAAAGAATCGCGCGCCTCGACAAGCTTTCCCTGCTTCTCATATAATGAACCCAGCAGCACCAGCGCTTCGCCGGCCTGCCTGCTCTCCGGATATTCCGCGACGACCTTCTCGAGCTCCTTTATCGCCTCTTCGGTCTTGCCTTCCCTGTCGAGGGACCTTGCGGCGCCGACCAAAGCGCCCTCCTTCGACCCGAGCGACAACTTAGGCAACACGAAGACCGCGAGCGCAGCCACCGCGATGACAGCCAGTATTACCGGAACATATGCCCTGTATTTCATCTTTTGCGTATCTCCCCTTTTATATCATGACAAGCGTAGCTATTATTATCCCGAGGAACGATCCGACGAAGACCTGGAACGGCGTATGCCCGATAAGTTCCTTTAGCCTGTCTTCACGTATCTTCCTTCCCCAGTATATGTCATCCATTATCTTGTTGAGGATCTCGGCCTGCTGGCCCGTCGAGCGCCTGACTCCCTGCGCGTCGAACGCGATGACCATCGCGAATACGAGCGTCGCGATGAATATCGTCGAGCCGAATCCCTCCTGGATGCCTACGGACGTGGCCAGGGCCATCGCCCCGGCGGAATGGGCGCTCGGCATGCCGCCGGTGCCCACGAACCACCTGAAGTTGAACCTCTTCTCTTTTACGGTATTGATTATTATCTTAAGGGACTGCGCGGTAACCCAGCTCAGGACCGTTGCGATGAAGACCTTGTTCTGGAATACCGCGAATAGTGAGTTTTCCATTTTGCGAACATTATACTATATTTTACGCCTATTGGATATTACTTTTTAGGACGACCTTATCAGCGCGAGCGTTTCGGCGCGGGTCTTCTCGTTCGTGCGGAAGACCCCCCTGACAGCGCTCGTTACGGTAGAGATGCCGGGTTTCTTGAGCCCCCTCATCGACATACAGAGGTGCTCGGCCTCTATTACGACCATACAGCCGCGCGGCTTGAGCTCTTTCATTATGACCTCGGCGATCTGGGTGGTCAGCCTCTCCTGGACCTGCGGCCTCTTCGCGAGGATATCTATCGCGCGCCCGAGCTTGCTCAAGCCCGTGACCCTGCCTTCCTTGGGTATATAGGCGATATGCGCCCTGCCGAGGAACGGCAGCAGGTGGTGTTCGCAGACGGAATACAACGGTATGCCCTTCAGCAGTATTATCTCCTCGTGCTTCTGGTCGAGGACGACCTCAAGCTCCCTGGCGGGATCCGCCTGTATCCCGGAGAATATCTCCTCGTACATCTCCGCGACGCGGCGCGGCGTCTCGAGCAGGTCCTTGCGCTTCGGGTCCTCCCCCACCGCTTCCAGGATCATCGTGACCGCCTTCATGATCTTATTCCTGTCCATCCGCCATCTCCTTTATTTTCCGATACAGAACTTCGAGAATACCCTGTCGAGGACCTCCTCGGTAACGGTCTCTCCGACTATCTCCCCTATATGCCCCAGCGACTCCTTTATCTCCACCGCGATAAGCTCGGGCGGCAATTTCGCGTCCACGGCCTCCATAGCCGCCTTCACGGACGCCAGCGCCGACCTCGCGGCTTCCTTTTGCCGCAGGTTCGTGACGGCTGCCGCCTCATCCCGCGCCGCGGCCCTGCCGCCGAAAACCGCGGCCGCCATGGCTTCCTTCAGGCGGTCCAGCCCCTTTCCGTCCTTCGCCGATATATTGACCGCACTCGCGCCCGGGCAGGCCGATGCGTCATGCTTCTGGGGCAGGTCCGACTTATTTATGACTATTATGCGCGCGCGGCCTTCGGTCTCATCGATCAATATCCTGTCTTCCGCCGAGACGGGCTCGCTGCCGTCGAGCACTAGCAGTATAAGGCCCGAGCTTTCCATGAGCGCGCGGCTCCTGAGCACTCCTTCCCTCTCGACGATATCTTCGGTAGAAGTTATCCCCGCCGTATCGATAAGCCTGAACGGTATGCCGCCGATATCGGCATATTCCTCTATTGTGTCCCTCGTCGTGCCGGGGATATGCGTTACTATGGCCCTGTCCTTCTGGAGCAGCGCGTTGAGAAGGCTCGACTTTCCGACGTTAGGCCTGCCGCATATGACGCAGGATATGCCCTCCCTCATTATTATCCCCCTGTCGGCCGTCCCTATCAGGGCTTCAAGGCGCGCGGCGATCGCCTCCAGCCGGCCTTTCGACCCGGCTTCGGATATTATCTCGCTATCCTCTTCCGGGAAATCTATGGACGCTTCGACGCCCGCGGATACGGATACAAGATCTTCCTTTATCTCTTTCATCGCGGATGAGAGCCGGCCGTCGAGCTGCCCGAGCGCCATAGCGAGAGACTCGTCGGTCTTCGACCTTATGACATCGAGCACGGCTTCGGCCTGCGCGAGGTCTATCCTGCCGTTAAGAAAGGCGCGTTTCGTGAACTCCCCCGGCTCAGCCAATCTCGCTCCCGCGGCAAGCGCGAGCGCCAACACCTTCCTGAGCGGCACCATTCCGCCGTGGCAGCTTATCTCGGCTATATCCTCTCTCGTGTAGCTTTTCGGCGCGCGCATGACGGTCAGCAGCGCCTCGTCGACGTTGCGCGCATCCTTGTCAATTATGTGCCCGTAACGGACGGTAAAATGCCCGGAACTTGAGGGGCGCTTTCCCCCCGAAACTCTGAAGACCTTATCGGCTATCCGGAGGGATCCGGGGCCGCTGAGCCGCACTATGCCTATGGCGCCCTCGCCCGGCGGCGTCGATATCGCCGCGATGGTGTCTTCCGCGCCTATATTATCCCTTCTGCTCATTCCTTACCGCCTTCTTCTCAAGGTACTGGAGCGCCTCCCCTACGACAAACAGCGAACCCGTCACGAGCACCATATCGCCCGGCTTCGCCTCCCTGCGCGCGAGTTCCACCGCCTCCCTGACATTCAATGTGGCGGTATATTTATTTTCATATTCCGGCAGGCCTTTCCTGACCTTTTCCGGGGGGATAGCGCGTGGCGTCGCGGCCCGCGTCAGGAAGATCCTGTCGGCCTGCGGGAAAAGGTTCGACGCGATCCCTTCGATATCCTTTCCCGACGAGACCCCGAAGACGAGGTAGAGTTTCTTATGGCTGAAGAG
>JAKLIT010000136.1 GCA_022709465.1 Candidatus Omnitrophota bacterium
GGGATTGGTAGGGCCTTTAGATGCCCGGTTTAGTATATTTTTTTCTAGGAAGAGAGAACGCCCTTAAAGGGGAAGCCCTCGAAGAACTCAAGAAACAGACCCTCTCCGGCGGCGACGCCGACCTTAATTTTTCCGTATTCTACTCCGACCAGTTCGATCCCCAGGGATTCCAGGACGCGGTAAATACCCAGCCGTTCCTGAGCCCCAAACGTTTCGTTATCATAAAAAATGCCGACAGGCTCCCGAAGGAAGCCAAGGGGCCCGTCGCGGAATACGCGAAGAACGGGTTCGAAAGCACGGTCCTCGCCATTACCGCTGATATGAGCCCGAAAGAAGCCGAAGGCGACCCTTTCCTGTCGGAGATCTCCCGGCACGCTAAAGTGAGGAACTTCTCAAGCCCCGAGGGCGCGGATCTCAGGCGGTACATAAGTGAGCGCGCCGGCCTCTACGGCAAGCAGATAGGAGACGACTCGATAGACCTGCTGACCGGCAAGATAGGAAACGATATCGGATACGTCCGGATGGCCGTGGAAAAACTCGCGAACTATACCGGCGACAGGAAAGTGATAGAGAAGAAGGACGTCGAGAACCTCGTCGGGAGGTCGCTCGAAGAGAGCGTCTTCGAGATGACCGACGCGATGTGCGCCGGCAATAAGGCCCGCGCGCTGCTGCTGTTATCGGGCCTGTTAAGGGATTCCACCAAGCCGGAGAGCGTAATAGGGGCGATCGGCGCCGCGCTGAAGCGCAAGGCGAGGTCAATGGGCCGGTCCCCGCGCGCTATCGCCTGGCTGAAAGAATGCTTTGCCTTACTTTCGAAGGCAGACCGCGACGTGAAGACAAGGGACCTCGATAAGAAGGTTATCCTGGAATCTCTTGTGATAAAACTATCTGATCTTAGCGATCTTGGATAGGATGCGGGCTCTCTTGCGCGACACGGTGTTCCTGTGGATGATTCCCTTGGAACGGGCCCTGTCGAGCTTGGATACGAGAGAAAGTCCGAGCTTCTTTGCTTCGTCGTTCTTCTTGGCGGCAAGCGCCATCATGAACTTCTTGGCCAAGCTCTTTATTTCGGACTCGACTTTATCGTTTCTTTCGCGCCTTTTCTTGTCCTGGCGTATTCTTTTCGCGGCATTTGGTAGATTTGGCAACTGTGTATCTCCTTTCAAGTTACGGTTATGTAAAAATACCATATAAGGCATAAAATGTCAACTCATAAATCGCTGGCAAGATCGGCCGGGATCATCGGCCTGGGCATATCGGCGAGCCGCATCCTCGGCTTTGTCCGCGACATAATCATAGCCGCGGTATTCGGCACTTCGGTGCCCCTGCAGGCGTTCGTCGTCGCTTTCAGGATACCGAACATGCTCCGCGACCTCGTCGGCGAGGGTGCCGCCAACGCCGCTTTCGTGCCGGTCCTGAGCTCCTACGCCGTCAGGAAGACCAAGGAGGAGTTCTGGGGGCTCGCGCAGGCCCTGCTCAACGTAATGATAGTCGTCCTTGCCGCGATAACTGCGCTCGGGATGGTCTTCACCCCCGCGATAGTCGCCCTGATAGCGCCCGGTTTTGTCAAGGACCCCGAGAAGTTCCGCATCACCGTAGAGCTGACCCGCTGGATGTTCCCCTATATATTCCTGGTCGGGCTTACCGCGTATACGACCGGCATCCTGAACTCGCTGAAGCTCTTCGGGGCGTCTGCGTTCAGCCAGCCGTTATGGAACATCGTCTTCATAGCGGCCGCGTTATGGCTCTGCCCGGTGATGCAGGTGCCCGTCATGGGCCTCGCGTTAGGCGTGCTCGCGGGAGGGGTGCTGCAGCTGCTGGTACAGGTGCCGCAGCTTGCCTCAAGGGGGCTCGCGTTCCCGCGGCTCGACAGGTTCAGGCATCCGGGCGCCTCGGAGGTAGGCAGGTTGCTCGTCCCGCGCGTGCTGGGCGCCAGCATCTACCAGGTGAACGTCTTCATCAATACTATACTCGCTTCGCTCTCGACGATAGTCGGCGAAGGGGCGATAGCCGCGATATATTACTCGAACCGCCTCTGGATGCTGCCGCTCGCGATATTCGGGACGGCCTTCTCGCAGGCGATGCTGCCGACGATGTCGGAGCACGCGGCAAAGGAGGACATAGAGAAGTTCAAGCAGACGCTCTCGTTCTCGCTGCGCTCGGTCTTTTTCATAACGGTGCCTTCGTCCGTCGGGCTGATAGTGCTTGCCGCTCCGATAGTCCGCGCGTTATTCGAACGCGGCTCCTTCGACAGCTATTCGACGCAGATAACCGCGAACGCGCTGCTGTTCTACTCGATAGGGCTTTTCGCTTATGCGGGGGTAAAGATACTCGTCTCGGCGTTCTACTCGCTCAAGGACACGAGAACGCCGGTAAAGGCCGCCGCCGCCGCGCTCGTGATAAATATCGTACTTAACGTCGCGTTGATGTTCCCGCTGAAGGTCGGCGGCCTCGCGCTTGCCACATCCCTCGCGAGCATCGCGAACTTCTTCATGCTCTTCTCGATGCTCGGCAGGAAGATAGGGCCGCTCGGCGCCGCGCCGGTCGTGGATTCGTTCGTTCGTGTTTTAGCCGCTTCCGCGGCCATGGCGGCGGTATTGCTGCTGCTCGACGCGAATATGCAGATGCGCCCCGTCGCGAAGATCTCGGTAATGGTCGCTTCCGGCATCGCGGTATTCCTTGCCGCCTGTGTCGTCCTGAAGGTCGAAGAATTCAAGGGTGCGGTAAAATGGATCTCAAGGAGAAGGTAAGCGGCCTCCCGCTGCAGCCGGGTGTCTATATCTTCAAGGACGGCGACGGGAAGGTCCTGTACGTAGGCAAGGCGTCCTCGCTGCGCAACAGGGTCCGCTCGTATTTCCAACGCTCGAAAGGCCACGGCCCGAGGATAGAGGCGCTCGTAGCGAAGATACGCGATATAGATTTCGTGACGACCGCGACGGAAGCCGAGGCGCTGCTCTACGAATCAAACCTCATTAAGGAATACCAGCCGAAATATAACGTCGAACTCCGCGACAGCAAGACATACCCGCTTATCAAGATAACTATGTCCGACGTCTTCCCGCGCATTATGGTAGCGCGCGGGAAAAAGAGCGACGGCTCGATATATTTCGGGCCTTATACCGACGCGACGCTTCTGCACGAGGCGGTCAAGGCGATACGCCGGATATTCATGTTCCGGACGTGCCCTTCCATGCCAAAGAAAGCGTGCGTCTACGACGACCTCGGGCTCTGCTCGGCGCCGTGCGAAGGGAAGATATCGAAAGAAGATTATGCCGGCAGGATAAAAGAGGCCATGCTCTTCATCGAGGGGAAGAAGGGCGAGCTCATCAGGCGGCTGGCCGCCAAGATGAAGGAATTCGCCGCCCAAAAACGGTTCGAAGAAGCGGCGGAGGTGCGCAACCAGATAGAGGCGCTCAGCACCGCGGTCCATAAGAGGGCGGGGGGCGAATCGGGCGCGCAGGGCCTTTCCGAGCTGGCCGGAGTCCTCAGCATGCGGTCGCTGCCGCGGCGCATAGAGGCGTTCGATATCTCGAATATAAAGGGGGAGAACGCCTGCGGCTCGATGGTCTCGTTCAAGGACGGCCGCCCGGACAAG
>JAKLIT010000137.1 GCA_022709465.1 Candidatus Omnitrophota bacterium
CCTTCCGAGAACCTCGAGACGCATAACGCCCTCTTCTCGTCGAGGCCGTAACGCTCGATGAGCTCCTTCATTATAGATCGCTCCCCGAGCGGATGGAACAGGACCTTCTGGCAGCGCGATACTATCGTCGGCTGCAATTTGAACATGTTCGACGCCAGCAGGACCATCACCGTGTCTTTCGGCGGTTCCTCGAGCGTCTTAAGCAGCGAGTTCGCCGCTTCCTCCGTCATCCTGTCCGCGCCGTCGACGATGAATACCTTCGTCCTGCCTTCGTACGGCTTCAGCGACATCGAGGCCTCCATCCTGCGGACCGGCTCGATGCCTATCTGCACCGACTTGCCTTCCGGTACCACCGCCACGACATCGGGATGTATCCCGCCTTCTATCTTCCTGCATGATACGCATTCTCCGCACGGGTCGGCGCCATTTTTTTCGCAGTTCAGCGCCTGCGCGAATATCCGGGCAAGCAATGACTTTCCCGTGCCTTCGGGACCGATAAACAGGTAGGCATGCGCGAGACGGTTGTCGTTTATGGACCTCTTCAGCAGGTCTACGGCGAGTTCCTGTCCTATTACGCTGTTAAACGGCATCCTCCACCGCTTTCCTTACCTTGTCCTGCACATCGCCGACTGAAGAGCATGTGGTATTTATGACTTTTATCCTGCGGGGCTCTTTCTTAGCGAGTTTCAAGTAGCCGTCCCTCACTCTCCTGTGGAAATCGAGGGATTTCCTTTCCATCCTGTCGTGCGCGCCGCCGCGCCTTAACCCGGCGCGGCTCTCGACGTCGAGCAGGACGGTCAGGTCCGGCTTTAGCCCGCCCGTCGCAAGCTTTCGCAGGGATTCTATCACCTTGAGGTCCATCCCCGCGCCGTAGCCTTGGTAGGCAACGGTCGCGTCATGGAACCTGTCGCAGACGACAATATATCCTTTTTTAAGCGCGGGCCCGATCACCTCGTTTACTATCTGCGCGCGCGCCGCCATAAAAAGCAGAAGCTCGCACGCGTCGGCCATGCCCTTGCTCTTCCTGCTGAGCAGGACGCCGCGTATCGCCTCGGATATCCTCGTGCCGCCGGGCTCGCGCGTATGCACGATCCGATAGCCTTTTGAGCGCAGGTAAGCGCAAAGCAGGCGCGAGTGCGTCGACTTCCCCGAACCCTCGGGTCCTTCGATTGTGATGAATTTCCCGTACCGCATTTGTTATCCCTTTACGCCGGTAAGCTTGATGGATTCCACGAAGAACCGCTGTGTGAAGATGAAGATGATGACCATCGGTAGCATCATCATGATAGACCCGGCCATCAACAAATGCCACTGGCTCGAATATTGGGACTGGAAGGATTGCAAACCAATGGGTAACGTCCTCATCTCCATGGTGTTCGTGACAAGCAAGGGCCACATGAACGAACCCCAGTTGCCCATGAAGGTGAAGACCGTTAACGTGGCAAGGGCAGGCTTCGAAAGAGGCAATATTATTGTCCAAAATATGCGTAGGTAGCCGCATCCATCTATTTTTGCTGCGTCCTCGAGCTCCTTCGGCAACGTCATGAAAAATTGCCTTAAGAGGAATGTACCGTATGCGGAGAACATGGCGGGAATAATAAGCACTTTGTAGGAGTCTATCCATCCAAAGATCTTCATGAGTACGTAGACCGGTATCATCGTAACCGATCCTGGTATCATCATCGTCGCGAGGTACGCGAAGAAAAGCTTATCCCTCCCGGGGAAAACCAGCCTCGAGAATGCGTATGCGGCAAACGAGCTCGTTAACACCTGTCCTAAAGTGACCGCAACGCCTACGATTATAGAATTAAGGTAAAACCTTCCAAACGGGACGGTATTGACCGCCTCGACATAGTTCTTCCATTCAAACATCGTCGGAACGAACATCTGGATCCAGTTCTTCGGCTGGACAAATATTGCTTCGAATGTCTTGAGCGAAGACGACAACATCCACATGAACGGCAGTATCATGGACAAGGCACATATCGACAGCATTATATAAATAGCAGTTATGCTGTGGTCTTTTTTATATTCATGTTTTTTCATAGGCTTAATAATGGACGACCTTTCCGCCATATTTCCAACTTATTAGCGTGACAATGAACACCACTATGAACACGAACCAGGCTATGGTCGAGGCATAACCGACCTTGCCCCAATCAAAAAGATTGCTGAATATATAATACTCCATCGTGGTTGTCGCGCCGCCGGGGCCGCCACCTGTCATGACATACGCCTGTACGAAGCCGCCCTGAAAACCGCCGATAATATTCATGATAAAGATGAAAAAAGTCGTCGGGCTTATCTGGGGCCAGGTTATGGCCCAGAATTTTTGCCAGCCATTAGCGCCGTCGATATCGGCGGCTTCGAACAGATCTCTCGGTATGCCTTGAAGGGCCGCAAGGTACAGGATCATGTTGGTGCCACCTATCGCCATCCAAAAACCCATTAACATCAGGGACGGCTTGGCCCACCCGGGGGAGACCAGCCAACCGGGGCCTTGTAAATTGCTGAAGCCGAGAAAACGCCCGAACCAATAAATTATATTATTGATCATGCCGTATTCGGCATTCAATATCCACATCCACAGGATTGCTATCGCCACCATCGGGCATATTGACGGCAGATAAAACAATGTCCTGAACGCGGTTTGTCCTTTGATCTTTCGGTTCAATATAATGGCCAGGAACAACGAAGCCATCATGCATATCGGTATCGAGAACATAAGGAAAACGGTGTTCCAGAGGTACTGCCAGAACTTCGGGTCGTTCGCGACGACTTGGTTCGTTATGGCATCTTTATGAAAACCAAGTAATTTAACAAAATTCTCAAATCCAACAAATTGCGGAGGAGTAAGTATATCCCACTTGAAAAAGCTCAGAGCGAGCGATATGAAGACCGGGATGAAGGTGAATACCATGAAACCTATGAGGTTCGGCGCGAGGAACCCGTACGCCGCTATGGTCTCTTTTGTCCTGGCTTTTATCCGCATTTATACCTTCCGTCTCCAGTAAGTCTTATCTTTATCGTCTTCGAGTATGACGCCCTTCGCGCCCAGCTCTTTCCTTATCCTGTCCGCCTCGGCGAAATCCTTCCTCTTCTTCGCCTCTATGCGGGCGTCTACGAGCCCCTGTATGCCGGCGTCCGAAAGGCCGCCTGCGGCAGCCGTGAAGCTGAGCCCAAGCAGGCCGCCCAGCTCTAGTAGGGTATTTTCGGTATATTTTAGCACAGAAATATCGCCATTTCTATCAACAATTTTGTTCGCGGCGTTGACGAGGTCGAATAGCGCGCCGAGCGCCGACGGCGTGTTGAAGTCGCCGTCCATCGCCTCGATGAACTTCTGCGAGGCAGCCTCTATATCCTTGTCTTTCGCGGGCCGGATGCCGGGCGAGCCGCCCGTCTTCCTGCGTATCTTGTCCAAAAGCACCACGAACCTCTCGTACCCGCTCTTCGCCGCCTCCATCTTCTCCCATGTAAAATCTATCGGATGCGAATAATGCGCACCGAGGAAGAACACCTTAAGCACGTCTGCCGGGTAGCGCTCGAG
>JAKLIT010000138.1 GCA_022709465.1 Candidatus Omnitrophota bacterium
GGAATAGCATGAAATCTTTTGCGAAGACCCCCGGGCGAAACTTTCCGTTAACCACCACCTTGATCGTGCGCGGCACGCGGAACCAGGTCTTGCCGAGCCCCATCGCGACGGCGACATCGGTAGAACCCATGCCTGTGGCGAAAGCTCCCAGGGCGCCCCCGGTGCATGTATGCGAATCCGCACCGACGAGCACATCGCCGGGCGATGTGAACATCTCGCTCATTATCTGGTGGCAGACGCCCTCTCCGACCTCAAAAAGGTAGCATCCCGTCCTGCGGGCGAAATTCCTCAGCGTAATATGGTCGTTCGAGAGCTCTTTCCTCGGGGAAGGAGCCGCGTGGTCGAGGAATACCGCGATGCCCTGCGGGTTCACGACCTCCTTTATCTCGAGCTGCTCGAGCTGCCTGACCGCGAGCGGGCCCGTGCCGTCCTGCAGCAGGCAGAGGTCGACCTTGACGATCGCGAAATCATCAGATTTTAATTCCCTTCCCGAATGTTCGGAAAGGATCTTTTCCGATATTGTCTTTCCCATATAATGTCCGATTAGAGGTAAAGCCCGGGATCATCGAAGGCCCCGGGCTTTACTATCTTTGTCTTATTGCGTTTGGATATCGATATTACTTGTTGGACGGCCAGGATTCATCCGTGGCTTTGCCGGGCATCTCGCCAGTGCCTACTACGCCGGTCTTTACCGTGTCCGCCGTGCCGGTCACGGGATTCGTAACGAGCTTTTTAGCGGAACCTTCTTCGCCCGTTAATGTCCCGCCTACCGCCTTGCCTTCATCAGCAACCGTGCCTACGGCCTTTACGCCCGTATCACCGACCACCTGCGCGCTGTCCTTGGCGGCATTGAACGGCCACTGGAAGACTCCGCGCCAGAACTTCACGAAACCGCTCTCCTGCTGCTCGGCGGCAAAGACGTTTACGGCAACCATCGACGCTACGAATGCCACTAACAACACCAACGCCAGCTTTTTCATTACATTGCTCCTTTTTTATCCGTTATTCTATAGATATTGCTTCTACGGGGCAGCTTTCCTTAGCTTCCTTGCACGTAGCTTCCGCAGCCGCGGGAACCGGGCTGACCTTGGCCACAGCGACATCACCTTTCATCTCGAAGACATCCGGGCATATATTTGTGCACAGCTCGCAGCCGGTGCAGAGGTTCGGGTCTACCTTAGCCTTCATTTTGTCACCTCCTCGTTTCGCACCATAACCAGTTCCTTCGCCAGACCTTCCTCTGCTTTAGAAACCTGGGTTTCCAGGAACTTCAGATCCAGCTGTTCGGATAGGCAGTTTATGAATGCGGTTTGAACGTCATTATACGACCATTTGCCTGAAACGTCAAGGTCTAAACTGACTTCGCCCTGGTGCAGGACCGCCCCGTTCTTCCTCCTCTGGGCCGCCCCGGCGACCTTCCTGCCGCCGACCATTACGTCCGCGGGCACCGGGCATGAAAAACATTCGCCGAACGGCTTCGCCTGCGCGTTTTCCTGCCCCACAAGCAGGGCGTCGAGCCCCAACGACTTCAACGCCCCGGCTACGCAGCTGTGTATCTTCCTGTAGGAAGCCGCCGCGCCTTCCGGGATCACATGTGACCCTTCGCGGTATACGAGCGAGTATGTCATGCCTGAGGCCCCGTGCGGGACCGAACCGCCTCCCGTGGGGCGCCTTACGACCTCGGTACCGGCTTCGGCTTTGTAGCGCTGGAACTTACCTACTGACACGCAGGGGTTGAGCCATTTATATATGCGGAGGGCCGGCAAGGAACTGCCGTCGGCCACTTTTGCCATCATCGCTTCGTCTATGGCCATATTCATGGCGGGCTCGCGCGCGCCGTCGATTATCAGGCGCCAGGCCTTTTCCATCTAAGGTTGAGCTCCCTTGCCGCGAGCACTTCGTCGAGCCTGCGTACCGGCGTCGTGTGCGGCGCGGACGTCAGCAATCCCGGCTCGGATGCCGCCTCTCCGGCGACCTTGACCATCATGCCGGCAAACGAGTCGAGCGTATCCTTTGATTCCGTCTCGGTCGGCTCTATCATTATCGCTTCTTCCACTATCAGCGGAAAATATACCGTCGGGGCGTAGAATCCGTAATCGAGAAGGCGCTTTGCGATATCGAGCGTCTTGACCCCGTATGCCTTCTTGTCCTTTCCGGTAAGCACGAACTCGTGCATGCACGGCTCGCCGTCCACCGCGAGCGTGTAATGCCCCTTGAGTTTCGCCTTCAGGTAATTTGCGTTGAGGACAGCGTCTACGGTCGCGTCCCTGAGCCCGTCGCACCCGAGCGACTTCATATAGCAGTATGCCCTTATTATTATCCCGGTGTTGCCGTAGAACGCGCGGACCCTTCCGACCGACTTCTTCTGTTCCGCATCGAGGGTATATTTATTCCTCTTTAGTTTAACGCGCGGCACGGGCAGGAAGTCCGCCAGCGCTGCGGTCACCCCGACAGGGCCCGATCCCGGCCCGCCTCCGCCGTGCGGGGTAGAAAATGTCTTGTGCAGGTTAACATGGCATATGTCGAAGCCCATGTCGCCGGGCCTCGCTATGCCGACGAGGGCGTTCATGTTCGCGCCGTCGAGGTATAACAGCGCACCCGCCTTATGTACAATGTCGGCTATCTGTTTTACGTTATTCTCGAAAAGCCCGAGCGTATTCGGGTTGGTCAGCATCATGACGGCGGTATCCTCGCCTATGGCGGCCTTCAGCGCGTCAAGGTCTACCCTGCCGTTCTTATCGGACTTGACCGTAACGACCTCGTAACCGCAAAGCGCGGCGCTCGCGGGGTTCGTCCCGTGGGCCGAATCGGGTATAAGGACCTTCTTGCGCGGGTTCCCTTTCGAAGTATGGTACGCGCGGACTATGAGCATGCCGGTAAGCTCGCCGTGCGCGCCCGCAGCAGGCTGCAGCGTAAAAGCGTCCATCCCGCAGACCCTGCAGAGCATCTGCTCCGTCTCGTAGAGAAGTTCGAGCATGCCCTGGACGCTCGACTCGGGCTGGTAAGGATGCAGGCCCGTGAACTGCGGCAGGGAAGCCATCTTCTCGTTGATCTTAGGGTTATACTTCATCGTGCAGGAACCGAGCGGGTAAAAGTTAGTATCGACCGAATAGTTCATCTGGGATAGCCGCGTGAAATGGCGCACGCAATCGAGCTCGCTGGCCTCCGGAAGCGCCGCCTCGGCCCCGCGCAGCATATCCTGCGGGATGAGCGACTTGATCTCGGCGTCGGGGACGTCTAACTTCGGAAGGGAATAGCCCTTCCTGCCCGTTGAACTTATCTCAAATATTAATTTTTCCATAAAAACCTTCAATGCTTACTGAGGATTTCGGCGAACTTGTCCAGGTCCTCTTTTGATTTCGTCTCCGTGACACATATAGACATGCAATTCTTCATCCCGGAATAGAACCTCCCGAGCGGGATACCGCCTATTATGCCGTGCTTGAGCAGGTCCGCTATTATCTTCTCGGGGTCCTTGCCGCACCTGACCACGAATTCGTTGAAGAACGGCGCG
>JAKLIT010000139.1 GCA_022709465.1 Candidatus Omnitrophota bacterium
GGACCTCCTTCATTGCCTTCGACTAGTATGTCGACGGTCGGACGGTTTCAAGCTGTCCGGTTTGGTGAAGTTTTGTCGGCTCACCTCAGAGGTAATGAAGGAGGCCTTTTTATTTATGGAAAAACTTCAATTTTCAGCAGGCGGCGTAGTATACCGGAAAACAAGCGCGGGTACGGAGATTGTGATCCTCACGCGCGGCCAGGGGAAGGTGTTTTGCCTGCCTAAAGGTAAGATCGAGCAGACCGAGACCCCCGAACAGGCGGCATTGCGCGAGATAAAGGAAGAGGCGGGCTTGACGGGGACCATAGAGAAAGAGATCGGCAAGATAAAGTATTCGTTCGAGATCGAGAAGGAAAAAGCCGTAGTCAACAAGACCGTAACATTTTTTCTGGTAAAATATATTTCCGGTGATACTAAGGACCACGATACGGACGCTGAAGATGTCCGCTGGCTTCCCGTAAAAGAAGCGCTTAAGATAATGACATATCCCTCCGAGCGGCAGATAGTAGAAAAGGCAAATGAAGATAGATTATAAGAAGGAACTGAATCCCGCCCAGTTGAAGGCCGTGGAATCCACCGAAGGGGCTTACCTTGTCATCGCGGGAGCGGGAAGCGGAAAGACACGCACGCTCGTGTACCGAGTGGCCTACCTTGTGGAGAAGGGCGTCAGGCCCGACCACATACTGCTGCTTACGTTCACGCGCAAGGCCTCCGAGGAGATGCTGCGCCGGGCCGCGAAACTGCTCGATGACCGTTGCGAGCGCGTCGCGGGAGGCACGTTCCATTCTTTCGCGAACATGGTCCTGCGGAAATACGCGAAACTTATCGATTTCCCGAATAACTTCACGATAACCGACGAGTCCGACGCCGAGGATGCGGTCAATATCGTCCGCGAGAAACTCGGACTCGACCACCTCGAAAAGAGGTTCCCGCGCAAAGGCGCCCTGCTTGACGTCATATCGAAATCGGTCAACAAGTCGGAGGATATCGGTTCGGTCCTCGCGCTCGAATACCCGCAGTTTGCCGAGTGGGAAGACGAGATCAAGAGGATAAAGGACGGGTATGTGAAATACAAGCGCGAGAAGTCGCTGATGGACTACGACGACCTGCTCGTCTTCCTGAAAAAACTCCTGCATGACCATAAGGAAGTCCGCGAAAAGTTATCAGAGCAGTATAAATATATCATGGTGGATGAATACCAGGACACGAACAAGCTGCAGGCCGAGATCGTCCGGCTGCTCGCATCAGGGCACGGCAACGTGATGGTCGTCGGCGACGATTCGCAGAGCATATATTCGTTCCGCGGCGCGAACTTCAAGAACATAATCGATTTCCCGAAGGTCTTCAAGGGTGCCACGGTGATCATGCTCGAGGAGAACTACCGCTCGACCCAGCCGATACTCGACCTGACGAACGAGGTCATCAGGAACGCCGAGGAAAAGTTCGAGAAGACGCTCTTTACGAAGAAAGGGGCGGGTAAGGCGCCGGTGTTCGTAGAGGCGCGCGACGAGAACGTGCAGTCGAAATATATCGTGCAGAAGATACTCGAGCTCGTCGACGACGGGGTCGCGCTCAAGGACATAGCGGTGCTCTTTCGCGCGGGCTGGCATTCTAACGACCTCGAGATAGAGCTGGCCAACCACGACGTCCCGTTCCTGAAATACGGCGGGCAGAGGTTCGTCGAGGCGGCGCATATAAAGGATGTCCTCTCATACCTGCGCATCGCGCATAACCCGCACGACCAGGTCAGCTGGCGCAGGGCCCTTATGCTGATGCGCGGAATAGGAGAGAAGACCGCCGGAAGGATAACGGCCCAGGTAATAGAAAAGAAACAGGGGTTCAGCCTCGACGAGGAGACGCTCAGGAAGCACCCGGACCTTGCGGACCTTATGGAGATATTAAAGGGGGTTAAGCCGCTTGAACACGAGCCGGGCGCGCTGATAAAAGGATTCCTCGAATATTACGGGCCGCTGTTGAAGGCAAAGTACGACGATTACCACAAGCGGGCTCCCGACCTGAACTCTCTCGAACGCATCGCCGGAAGGTATAAGTCGCTCGAATCGTTCCTGACCGATATGGCCCTCGAGCCGCCCGAGAAGAGCATACTCGAGGCCGGCCTGAAGGGCAGGCACGACCACTCGATGACGCTCTCGACGATACATTCGGCGAAGGGCCTCGAATGGCATACCGTCTTCCTTATATATGTCGCCGAAGGGCACATGCCGTCATACCAGGCGATGGACGACAAGGACGCCATCGAGGAGGAGAGGCGGCTCTTCTATGTCGCGGCGACGCGCGCGAAGGAGAACCTGATATTATTGAAGCCGGCGATAGACCGTTCCGCGCGCTGGATGAAGAACTACTCCGGCGGCTACGCGGGCAGCATCTTTACCGAAGTATCGCGCTTCCTGCAGGAGGGCAGTATACTCGAGCGCTTCATGGATGTTGAGAAAGCCGGCGGCGGATTTGATGATGTTGAATTCGAGGATGTCTTTAAGGTATAATACGCAAAAGGAGAAAATAATGCACAAGGTAGTATTGCTGCGCCACGGCGAGAGCGCCTGGAACAAGGAGAACCGTTTCACCGGATGGACCGACGTCGACCTCTCCGAAAAAGGCCTTGCGGAAGCCAAAAAGGCCGGCGAGGTGCTGAAGAAGGAAGGGTTTATATTTGACGTTGCTTTCACCTCCGTGCTGAAGAGGGCAATCCGCACGCTCTGGATAACGCTCGACGGCATGGACCTGATGTGGATACCGGTTTACAACTCGTGGCGCCTGAACGAGAGGCACTACGGAGCGCTGCAGGGACTGAACAAGGCCGAGACCGCCGCGAAGTACGGCGACGAGCAGGTTTTGGTATGGCGCCGCAGTTATGACACTCCGCCGCAGGCGCTTGATAAAGACGACCCGCGCAGCCCGGCGAAAGACCCGCGATACAAAGATCTTAAGCCCAACGAGATCCCTCTGACCGAATGCCTCAAAGATACCGTCGCGCGTTTCCTGCCGTACTGGCACGAGACGATAGCGCCGGTCGTCAAGAGCGGTAAGCGCGTCATAATAGCCGCGCACGGGAACAGTCTGAGGGCGCTTGTAAAATACCTCGATAGCGTCTCCGACCAGGATATTGTCGGGCTGAACATACCGACCGGAATGCCGCTCGTCTACGAGCTCGACGATAACCTTAAGCCCATAAAGCATTATTACCTCGGTGATCCGGAAGAAATTAAGAAGGCGATGGAAGCCGTCGCCAACCAGGGTAAGGCGAAGAAGTAGTTGTCCAAAAGAAAGGAGGCCGAAATGTCTTGCGGATGCTGCGGAACAAAGAAGAAGACCAAGAAGAAATCAAAGAAAAAGTAACCTTCCCGGGAAGGTTCTAGAAAAGCAAAAACCCCATATACCTGTTGTATACCCACAAAATACGGGGTTTTTGTCGACGGGGAACACTACATATAGTATTTTTTGCTTGACAAGCTACCAGGGCTTGACTATACTTTGGG
>JAKLIT010000014.1 GCA_022709465.1 Candidatus Omnitrophota bacterium
AAAAAGACCACGGATGCGACATTGAGGGATGCCCTCTTTATGCCTTCCTGTCCGGCGTACTTGATAAAACACAGTAGCGAGAGCAGGCTAAAGAACGCCGCGAGCGGGTCCCCGCGTCCGGATATGTATGTAACGGCCTCGGTATGCACAGGATGTACCGCGAATAAAAGCGCCGTAAGGAAGGAGACGGTCTTCTTCTGCGACAAAAGCCACACGAGACAATAGACGAGCAGCGCGTTACTCAGGTGCAGGAAGAGGTTTACCAGGTGATAACCGAAAGGTTCGAGGCCCCAATAGCGGTAATCGAGCGCGAAGGACGCCATCAGCAAGGGCCTGTAAAAATTGCCCGTTATATCCTGGTGATAGCTCCCCTCGAGGAAGAGCCTTGGGACATAACCAAGGTCGCCAATATGGAAATTCCTGATTATCAGCGCGATATCATCCCATATGAAAGGATTAAGCAGCGAATTGACGTATGCCGCGGCGCCTGTGAAAATTATTACTGCGACCGCGAGGAGGATTGAGATGTCATGGGACCTGTCCTGATGGGCCATAATATAATTATATCAAAACGTCGCCCCCGTGTATACGGCATACTGTCGGGCATCCGTATTGGATTGACATTGCCCCATATCAGCAATATAATTTACCTGCATATGAAAAATTCGGCCTGGGTGATATCCTCGATAGCCCTTTTAGCGGCAGTCCTTGTGTTAACTATAGTAAACCTCCCGCGTTTCCCTTTCTTCCTGGACATATATTACCATCTCAACGTAATGCGCGGATTCGATATGGCCGGCGGCGTTGTCACCAAGGCCTTCTGGGAACTGGCACCGATAGGCCAACCGCTTGTCTATCCTCCGCTCTTCCATCTGTTGCTGCTTGGATTGTATAAGACGGGATTGGGGATCATGGATATCGCGCGCATATCTTCGGCCCTCCCCGCGATATTGTTGTTCGCCACGGTATTCGCGGTGGTAAAAGGGCTCCACTCGCCCAAAAGGGCTTTCTTCACGACACTCGCCTTCTGCATCCCTTACTCGTTCTTCCTGAAGATGACTATAACCGTACCGGCTGCGATCTCCCTTATATTCATCATGCTGGCATTCTACGCCCTTGCAAGGCAGAGGATCGCATCGTGCTCGATATTCCTCGCGCTCGTATTCTATACCCATCTGGCATTGCCGTGGATGGCCTGCGCGGCGTTCGTCTTTTACGGCCTGCTCGATAAAAAGGCGCGCAGGGATGTCTTTACCTGCGTGCTGTCCGCCGCCTGCCTTTCATTGCCGCAAATAATCCACGCGGTATCCAATATTGGCAGGCTGGCTGGCCCGCTCGGCATACCGATGCCGGAGGGCAGGATGTTCGAGCTGTACCCCCTCATATATATATTTGCCGTGATAGGACTGATAAGGGCCTTCTGCGCTGACGATGCCCCCGGCAAACGCATCGGGCTGTTCGCGTTGTGCCTGTTGGCGGCTTTTCTTCCTATGGCGGTCAATTACAGGTTCCGATTTTTAAGCGCCGAGGGCTTGCTCCCGGTGCTGCTCCTTGCCGGTGCCGGCCTTGAGGCGGTTTACGGCCGTGTTATAAAAATATTCAAACCGGAAAAAATGAGCGTGACAGGCCACGGATCATTCACGGCGGTTTTCGCCGCGGTCTTATTGTTCGTTTGCCCCTCTTTTTCCATGTATGTCCCGATTGATCCCCCTTACGACAGGCATGAATTCTCTTTTCACCTCATGGATTCCACGGCGGCAAACCTCTTGCCGGACTATAAGACACATGTGAGGCCTTTTGAGATAATGTTGGCCGATACATTTGCGGAAAAATGGGTAAAAATAATAGAAGGGAGTACCTCGGGCGACGACCTGATATGTTCTAATGACGCGTTCATCGGCGGGATGCTTTCTGCCCTGAGCGGCAGGGCTAACTCTGCGAGGCTCTTCCTCGAGGTAGAGGAGCCGGGCGTCCCGATATCGGAGTTTGGGTCGGCCAGGCTTGCCCTGTGGATGAGGGAATCCAACGGCAAGTTCTCGTCCGAGATAAATGAGTGCATAACGAGGTTCGGTTATGCGGTGATCTATATGGACGGAAGGGCCGCGGTATTATTAAAGCCCGATGGCGCTAAGGTGCGCCCGGTAAAACCTTTGTTGAGGGCGCCGTTCGCGTTCCTCGCGTTAGCGGCGGCCCTCTATGCCGCTTTTGCCGGCCTTTCGGCGCGTGACAAAAATGCGAAATAACCTTATTATATTTTCTGTTTTAGCCGCGGCTGTTTTGCTGGCGGCGGTGATGGGGTACCGCGGGTTCATGCATTCGCATGACACGACCTGGGACGAGAATATCTATATGCATTTGGGCGAGAAGCTCGCGGCCGACCCTTTTTCATACAGCCCGTCGTCCGTCGCCGGTTCTTTCCGGGAGAATAATGCGCCCGTCCCGGCGTATCTTAACGAGCCGTTGTTCAAACACCCTCCTCTCTTCCCGTACCTTATAGCGGCCTTCTCCCGTATCGCGGGATCGCCGCTATTGGCGGCTTTTTACGTCTCATTCATATCGGGCATCTTCATCGTGATCGCCGCATTTTTCATAGGCACGGAGGTCTTCGGCGCCAGGGCAGGCGCTCTCGCGGCGCTGCTTGCGGCCGTCGATCCGGTACGCCTTACGTGCTCGGTCAAGATGTGGCCGGATTCCGTTCTATCCGCGCTTATGCTTGCGGCCCTGTTATGCATAATTAAGGCGGTCAAGCGTAACAGCGTGCGCTTTTATGTGATCGCCGGCATCTTCTCCGGGCTCGCGACGCTGGCCAAATACCCGGCCTTGCTGCTTTTTCCGGCGGGTTTCTGGATCCTTTTCATCTTCAATCCCGCGTCTATACGCAGCAGGAGGTTCCTTCTATGGCCGGTGGCGGCCTTTATTGTCTTCCTCCCATGGCTTATATGGAATTTTCAAGTATACGGCGCCGGCCTCATCCCGGCCATAGCCCGCCTTCATGGCGTGAGGCCTCTATTCATATACAATTTCACGGTTGCGGCGGCCGTGATCGCGGCGGTTTGCCTCGTTACGTCCAGGCTGCCGGAAAGGATCCGTTTTTTCCTGGTTGCAATCGCCCTTGCGTGGGTTTTCTGCCTGCCGTACATATCCAAAGCGCTTGTGGGAATGCTCGACGTCTCTTTTATCCCGTCACATGGGTGGATCTCCGGCATGTTCTCTTACGAACCGCGCCTATTTTACGTCGGGAGGCTTATCGAGCTGTCACCTTTCTTTTTCATTTCGTTCCTCGGCTTGCTTCTTACCGCAAAACCGAAACATCGCTCCCTTCTTATCCTGATACCCGCGCTTATGACGCTCGTCTTTTATATATTCTGGGGCAGCTACCAATCCAGGTACCTCCTGTTCGCGTCCCCGCTGTTGATGATAACGGCCTCTTACGTTATAATCTCATTGCGGGACAGGATATCCGGGATGGCCGTGCCGCCGCGCGCAAGGACGGCCCTTTATGCCGCCTTGGCTGCGACGGTCATATTCTTCTTCGTAAAAACTATATATGTAGATATCGGGATTGCGCTCGTAAACGACCTGGCATACTTTTAGGGATACCGCTGATATGAAAGTCATAATACAGATACCGTGCCTTAACGAGAGCGGGACATTGCCGGCGGTGATTAACGGCATCCCGCGGAAGATCGACGGCGTCGACAGGATAGAGGTCCTTGTGATAGACGATGGGAGCGTCGACGGCACGTCCGAGGCCGCGAAATCCGGCGGCGCGGACCATATTATAAGGTTCAACAGGACCGTGGGTCTTGCGCGCGCGTTCAAGGCAGGGATAGAGAAGTCCGCGGAGCTCGGTGCCGACATAACGGTAAATACCGACGGGGACAACCAGTACGACCCTTCCTGCATGCCCGATATCATCAGGCCGATCCTCGACGGAAAGGCCGATATAGTCATAGGGGCCAGGCGAGTATCCGAGCAGGGTCCCGCGAAAGCTTTCCTCCAGTGGCTCGGAAGCTCACTCGTTTCGAAACTCTCCGGCATGAAGATAACCGACGCGACAAGCGGGTTCAGGGCCTTCTCGCGCAACGCCGTTACGCAGCTCAACATCATGAGCGACTTCTCCTACACGCTTGAAAGCATAATACAGGCCGGCACAAAAGGGCTCGTGGTCATGAACGTCCCCGTAAAGACGAACCGGCCGCTAAGGAAGTCGCGGTTGTACAGGAACAACCTGCATTACATTAAAAGGTCGCTCGGTACCATGATAAAAGTATACGTTTCTTACGAGGGGTTCAGGGTCTTCTTCGCGTCCGGGGCGTTGTTCATGCTCGCCGGGATAGCGCTGATATGCAGGTACCTGTATTTCTATGCCCTTGGGATCAATCCTGCGGGCCACATCCAGTCGCTCATAGCCGCCGCGATACTGGTCATCACCGGATTTCTCGCCGCCGCGCTCGGGATCATCACGGAACTCGCCTGCGGCACCCGCAGGATCGCGGAAGAGACGCTCGCCCGCATAAAGAAACTCGAAAGTGAAAAAGATAAAGGCAATAAATAAGCCGGGGAAGGTGCTCGTGCTGGCGGTGTCCGGCATCGGCGAGAATATCATGCTGATCCCCTTCCTCCTGCGCCTCAGGGAAGGGCTCCCCGGGGCGTATATCGCTTTAGCCGTAAGATCGGAAGCCGCTGCAAGGCTCATAAAAAATGCCTGCCCCGTCGACGAGATCATCGCCTGTGATTACGGCATACAAAATACCTTATTTAAAAAATTATCTTTGATCCGGGAACTGCGCGGACGGAAATTCGACGTTGCCATCAATACATTCCCTTCGTCCAGGCCCGATAAAGCCGTGCTCTGCCTGCTCTCCGGGGCGAAAGCCAGGATATCGCATAGCGGCGGGCCGGCCATCACGCGGATCCTGTCCGCTTTCTTCGACCTGAAGGTCCGCGCCGACAGCGGCCTGCATGATATAGAGCAGAACCTGCGCCTTCTTCCCCTCGTCGGAATAATACCGGACGCGAACGCCCTCCGCGACATCCCGCATATACCTGTAAACGGCCGCCCTGTCTCTTCCGGACAGTTCACGGTCGGGATGCATCCCGGGTCAAGCAGGCAATTCGGTATGCTCCTTAAGAGATGGCCTCATGAAAAATTCGCGGCTCTTGCGATGAAGTTCGCTGATGAAAAGGGCGCGAGGGTCCTCGTCTTTATCGGCCCGGATGACGATGATGCGGTATTTGCGGTCGAGGATAAATACGCCGGCAGGATCTTATTCGTAAGGAAACCTATAGAGGAGATCCCCGCCGAGATAAATAACTGCGGCTTGTTCATCGGGAATGATTCCGCGCTGGTCCATATATCCGCGGCGTTGGGAGTGCCGACAGTAGCTATTTTCGGCCCGTCGGACCCGGCCAGGACGAGGCCCAGGGGCAGGAACGTATCTGTGGTAAGCAACGCTGACTTAAACTCCCTCAGCGTCTCCGAAATATTTGAAGCAGCCTGTCGAGGTCTTCGTTAGAGTAGTACTCTATAAGTATCTTTCCGCGTTTCGCCTGGTGCAATAACGTTACTTTCGTCCCGAGTATCCTCTGCAATTCCTCCTCGACAGCCCTTATCTCGGTAGCGTGTTTGCGGGGCCTCGCCGGGCGGGCCTTCCCGGTGATCTTGCGCCTTACGTAATATTCCGCCTCGCGGACCGAGAGCCCGCGCCTTATGATCTTCAGGCAAAGGTCGAGCTGCGACTGCTGCGAGTCGAGCATAAGTATTGCCTTCGCGTGGCCCGCCGATATCCTGCCGAGGTATATCTCCTCTTTTATCTTATCGGGAAGCCTCAATAACCTGACTGCGTTCGAGACAGAGGCGCGGTCCCTTCCTACTTTTTCCGATATCTGCTCCTGTGTAAGCGAGAATTCGTCCGACAGCCTCTGGTACGCCTTTGCTTCCTCGAGCGGGTTGAGGTCGTCCCTCTGTATGTTCTCTATAAGCGCTATCTCAAGCGCTTCGTCGTCCTTCACGTCCTTTATTATCGCCGGGACCTGGGCTATCCCGAGCTCCTTCGCGGCCCTGAACCTTCTCTCCCCGGCTATCAGTTCGTATCCGTCGCCCCTCGGCCTGACGACCACGGGCTGTATCAGCCCTTTTTCCTTGATGGACTGGATAAGCTCCCTGAGCTTGTCGGGATCGAACACTTCCCTCGGCTGGAACCTGCCTGGCGTTATGTCAGTGATATTTATCTGGACGGTCCCCCTGCTCTCCGACCTTTGAGGGACGTCGTCGGGAATAAGCGCTTTAAGCCCCTTGCCTAATACTCTCTTCTCCATCGGGGATCTCCTTTTCTTGCTTCGTGTTCAGCTCCAGCGGAAAATCTGTCTTCAGGAATTCCTTGGCAAATTCATAATAACTGCGCGCGCCCTGCGAGTGCTTATCGTACATGACGACCGGCATCCCGAATCCCGGGGCTTCTCCGAGTTTAACGGAACGCGGTATCACGGTATTGAATACTTTTTCCCCGAAATAGCTTCTCGCCTCCTTTATCACCTCGTCCGTAAGTTTCGTCCTGAAATCGGCCATCGTCAATAATATCCCTTCGATCTCCAGCGCGGGATTCAGGTTCTGCCTTACAAGGTTTATCGTGCTGAGCAGCTGTGATAATCCTTCCAGAGCGTAGTATTCGCACTGCAGGGGTATGAGCGCGGATTTCGAGGCTGTCAAAGCGTTGATGGTCAACAGGCCTAAACTCGGGGGAGCGTCTAATATTATATAATCGAATGACGGGCGTATATGTTCAAGCGCTTGTTTCATGTGGTATTCGCGGCTCTGGGCATTGACGAGCTCCACTTCCATACCGGTAAGATGGACGTTCGACGGGATTATATATAAGTTTGTAAGTTTTGTGCTAACAATAACTTGTGATATTTCTTTCCCATTGATTAGGACATCGTAAATCGATTCCTTAACTTGTTTTTTATCTATTCCGAGTCCCGAGGTCGCGTTGGCCTGCGGATCGCAATCGACGACCAATACATTACGTCCCGCCAGCGCGATATATGATGCGAGGTTTATCGCTGTGGTAGTCTTGCCGACTCCGCCCTTCTGGTTGCATACGGAAATTATCTTAGCCATTGTTCCACGTGGAACATTCTAAATGCAGTCCCGGTTTTTGTCAAGATTTTCTTTCCCGCAAGGATTCGATGTAGAGGTATAACAAGGAGGCGTCGCACGGAGATATACCTGATATCCTCGACGCCTGGCCTATAGATAAAGGCCTGATCTTCTCGAGCTTCTCCTGGGCTTCCTTGCGCAATCCCCTGACAGACCTGAAATCGAGTCCGTCCGGTATCTTTACGGCCTCCAGCTTCTTCATGCGTCCGGCTTCCTTAACCTGGCGCCGGATATAGCCTTCGTATTTCGTCTCTATCATGATGCGGCGTTTTATCTCTTCGGGACAGCCTGATATCTCCTCAGGATGTTTACGCTTTAGCGACTCGATGCCTTTATCGATAGATCCTTTCCTCACGAGCATGTCATTATATTGCTTATCGGATATCAGCCCGAACCCATGCCCGTATCCCATAAGCCTGATATCCGCATTATCATGGCGCAGCAGCAACCTGTATTCCGCCCTGGATGTGAACATGCGGTACGGCTCGTTCGTTCCTTTTGTGACAAGGTCATCTATGAGGACCCCTATATAGGCCTCGTCACGCCTGAGCGTGAACGGCTCCTTGCCTTTTATCTTCAGGGCTGCGTTCACTCCCGCGATGAATCCCTGTGCCGCCGCTTCCTCATAGCCGGATGTCCCGTTTATCTGTCCGGCAAAGTAGAGACCCTGGATGAGTTTCGTCTCGAGCGTCGGTTTTAATTGCGTGGGCGGGCAAAAATCATATTCGATAGCATACCCGTAACGCGTAACTTCACAATGCTCTAATCCTTTGATAGACATTAACATACGCAACTGCACATCTTCCGGTAGGCTCGTAGATATTCCATTAGGATATATCTCGTCCGAGTCGAGCCCTTCGGGTTCCAGGAATATCTGGTGGCGTTCCCGGTCCTTGAACCTGACGACCTTATCTTCGATAGACGGACAATACCGCGGGCCTATGCCTTTTATCTTCCCGCTGTAAAGGGGAGATCTGTCGAGGTTATCAAGGATTATCCTGTGGGTATCTTTATTCGTATACGTTATATGGCACGGCACCTGCGGACGGTCGATCTTTACGGTTGAGAATGAGAATGCTGTAGGGGTGAGGTCACCAGGCTGTATCTCTGTC
Source organism: Candidatus Omnitrophota bacterium (assembly GCA_022709465.1). The sequence continues at coordinate 8,275 of JAKLIT010000014.1, forward strand.
TTGGAAAAATCTATAGAGTTCTTTAGTATTCTTGCCGGCGTTCCCGTCTTAAGCCTTTTTATTTCTAATCCATGTGATATTAATGAGTTAGAGAGCTTTGTAGACGGGGGCTCACCGAACCTTCCTGCAGGACGCGTGTTGAATCCGATATGGGTCAGGCCGTTCAGGAATGTGCCCGTTGCTACTATGACAGCTGAGGCATTATAACCGGCGCCGCTCTCGCACAGGACGCCGCATATCCTGCCCGATGATACGAGCAGTTCTGCCGCTGCCTCCCGGACAATATCAAGGCCTTCCTGGCGATCGAGCGCATTTTTCATCTCCAGGCAATATAGCTTCTTGTCTGACTGCGCGCGAGGGGCCTGTACGGCGGGGCCTTTCTTTGTGTTAAGGAGCCGGAATTGGATCCCTGTTTTGTCGGCTATCTTGGCCATCTCGCCGCCAAGAGCGTCTATCTCACGGACAATATGGCCTTTTGCCAGGCCGCCAATTGCCGGATTACATGACATCTGGGCAATATTATCGGGGCTCATGGTCAAAAGAAGGCATTTTAGGCCCATTCTGGCCGCGCAGAGGGCAGCTTCGCATCCGGCATGACCTCCGCCTATGACTATCAGGTCGTAGGCCTTAAAATCAGGATTTATGGTGTTGATGGTGGGGGTCTTCTTTGAGGGTTACTTTTACTTTTGTCAGCTTCAGGCCGGTCATGCCGAACAATCCATGATGCCCCTCGGAGAGCACTTTGACATGGACCTTGTCCCTGGTAACGCCAAGCTTGGCCAGGGCCGTATGGATCGCTTCTTTTGTCGTCTTGCCTTCAGCTTCTATTGATCTCATGGTAATGCCTTTGCTTGCTATTCCGAATGTTCCACGTGGAACATTTCCTTCTTGAGGAACAACTCCTGTTCGACCACTGTCAGTATTGTATTCGTCAGCCAGTACATTACCAATCCCGATGGAAGGTTATAGAACAGGAATCCGAATAGAACCGGCATCATTACGCCCATCATTTTTTGCTGTTGGGCCATCTGGTCATTTTGCGATGACGCTGGCGGGACAGAGAGCTTCTGCTGAAAGAACATTGCCACTGCCATCAGTAATGGTAATATATTTAAGTCACTGCCTACGAATGGGATAGATGCTTTAAATGTAATAAGCCTATCGGGCTGGGAGAGGTCCTTAATCCACAGGAACGGGGCGCCCCTGAGCTCCGGCGACCTCATGAGGACCTGGTATAGCGCAAAGAATACGGGCATCTGTAGCAACATAGGAAGGCATCCGCCCATAGGGTTTATCTTATACTTCTTGTACATCTCCATTATCTCTTTGTTCATCTTCTGTGGGTTGTCTTTATTCGCCTTGCGCAGGGCTTCTATCCTGGGTTGGAGGGCCTGCATCTGCTTCATGGCTTTTATTCCCTTGAAGGTGAGAGGGAAGAGGAGGATATTAATGAATACGGTAAGCGCGATTATCGCCAGGCCCCAGTTCTTTACGACCCCGTCGAAGAACTTCAGGACGACGAACAGTATCTTTCCGATGCTTCCGGTAAATCCGAGATAGAGCGAGTTTTCCATGCCCATCTTGAGCGAGGCGACTTCATCATAATCATTAGGGCCCGCGTAAAGGGTAAAGTTGCTAGTCGCCGAGGCGTTAGGCCCAACGGTGAACTCGGCGGATTCTATCTTTGTTTGTATGTTATTGTCCTGCAATCTGTTAGAAACTATTTTGACAAAGGCCGCCGGCGGTTTTGTAATGACGGAGAAGTAGCGGTTCTTGAGCGAAACCCAATTTACCTGCCTGCCCTCCCAGGTCGTCTCGGTTTTCGCTTTTATCCCTTTTTTATTTGTGTTCGCGACCTTCCCGTCTATGTCCCGGACGATCTCGACATACATCTCGTCTTGCTTCGAGAGAGGATCGATGCCGCTGCTGGTTACAATTGAATACTTAAGGGGGCGCGAGCGGCTTGAGCTATTCGTTATCGTCTGTTTAAGCTCTATAGTGTATTTGCCCGGCCGGAATACATACTCTTTCTCGAGCAGTATGCCGTCGGATGATTTTGCGGTAAAGACGGCCCTGTCTTTGCCGGCGGAATAGGCGAATTTCGCCCTATCAAGTTCGCCGGATAAGCCCGAAGTATAAAAAATCGAGTCCGCCGCACCCGGAGTATCGGCCAGGATTATCGGGGAACCCTTTGAATCATAGAATTTTTTAAGAGTTATCCTTTTTATGGCACCGGACGCTTCCGAGAATGCGATATTATACTCGTCCGTCTCGAAAACGACGGTCTTCTCGTCGATAAATTGCGCGACGGCATCTGAGACGGCCGGCTTTTCTGCCTCTGCCTGCCCTTCTTTTACGGACGCCGGTACGGCGGGCGAGGCAACGGGTTGTGGTTTCGGTTGGGTTTGGGGTTTCAGGCCCGGGAAGAACTTGCCAAGGATCATCGGCGTTAAGATGACTATGAACATCGATATTACGATGGCAAGCAGTGCTCTTTTTTCCGTATTCATTTTTTATTTTACCGGATCGTATCCGCCTTTAGAAAATGGGTTGCACCTGATTATCCTGATGAGCGAGAGGAACAGGCCCTTGACCGCGCCTTTCTTCCCAATAGCTTCCACAGCGTATTCCGAACAGGATGGATAGAACCTACAACAACGTAACTTATATCCTGACAAATAGTTACGATAGAAATTTATGCACGAGACCAGGATTTTTTTACAGTACATATAACATCCCTGTTTAATTCATCATAGCTTTTATCCGCGGCCGCTGCGCGCGGTATCACTATCAGGTCATATCCTTTGGGAAGCTCTTCTTTATTCAGGCGAAAAATTTCCTTAATAATGCGCCTGAGCCTGTTCCGAGTCACGGCAAGCTTGAAGTTTTCACGCTTAAGAGAGACGCCTATCCTTGAGAAACCAAGATTGTTCCTGGACACGCCTATTTTTATCGATTTTCCGACGTAAAATGCGCTCTTGTCAAGCGATAACCTGAATTCCCGGGTGCTGGTTATCCGTTCGCGCCTTGAAAGGGAGAACCTCTTCATGATGCGGGATTCTAGACGGAAAGGCGTTTTCTTCCCTTTTGACGCCTTCTTTTTAGGACCGCACGGCCTTCCTGGGTCTTCATCCTTTTCCTGAAACCGTGGACGCGTTTCCTCTTTAGGTTCGATTTTAGGGTGATGTTTTTCTTCATCTTTTCTCCTTTTAAGTTAAAGCAGGATTATACCACGATTGGGCGCTTAGTCAAGGCAAAAAGTTCTTGCAACTTGCCCCCGTCTTTGATATAATCTGCATAGGTAAGAGGCCTTTTTGTATAACCGGGCCCTGTGAATAAATTGTGAATAACTTTTCAGCGGTTTTTCATGGAAAATCTTAAGAACGCTATAGAGATCTGGGAGAAGGCCAAAGATCTTATCAGGGAAAAAGTCAATCCCCAGACCTTCGAGACGTGGTTCAGGCCTACCAAGGGTATAGGCATAGCGGACAATACGCTTATGCTGGAGGTGCCGAACAGTTTTTTCAAGGACTGGCTGCTTGAACACCACCTGGAGTTGATAAGGGCCACTCTCAAGAACATATCGGGGCAGGGGCTTGCCCTTGATTTCTCCTATTCCGCGAATGAGCCCGATAAACGCGCCGCAGGCGCGGCCGCACAGCGCCAGCAGGTGAAGCCGGCCGATAAAAAACAAGACGCGAACAACCTGGGGTTGAACCCCGCGTATACCTTCGATGATTTCGTGATCGGCCCAAGCAATAAGATGGCCCACGCCGCCGCTATGGCCGTAGCAGAGTCCCCGGCAAAAGCATATAACCCCCTTTTCATTTACGGCAAGGCCGGGATGGGCAAGACACATCTCATGAACGCCATCGGACATTGCGTGGCGGCGAAGAACCCTAACATGAGGGTGGTCTACATAACGAGCGAGCAGTTCACGAACCAGCTGATCCAGGCGATACAGAACCGTTCGACGGAAAAATTCAGGGCAAAATACAGGGGCGTCGACGTCCTGCTTATAGATGACGTCCACTTCATCGCCGGGAAAGAATCGACGCAGGAAGAGTTCTTCCATACTTTCAACACACTGCACGACGCGCATAAGCAGATAGTGCTCTCGAGCGACAAGCCGCCAAAAGATATCGACGGCCTCGAGGAGAGGCTCGTATCGAGGTTCGAGTGGGGGCTTATCGTTTCCATATCGCAGCCGGATTTTGAGACGAGGGTCGCCATCCTGAGGCAGAAGCTCAAAAGGGAGAATATAGAGGTCCCGGATGACGTGATTTTCTATATAGGCGAAAAGATTAAGTCGAATATACGCGAGCTCGAGGGCGCGCTTAAGAGGGTCGTCGCGAACGCCGTCCTGCTGAAACAGAGCGTAAGTATTGAGCTCGCGCGCTCCGTGCTTAAAGATATGGTAAAGGAGAAGGAGTCGAGGATAACGGCGGAATCTATATTCGAGGAGGTCGCCGCTTATTTCAATGTCCGGGTCTCCGACATTAAAGGCAGGCGCAGGACCAAGCAGATGGTCGTGCCGCGCCAGCTTTCAATGTACCTTATTAGGAAATTGACGGACCACTCGCTCCCGGAGATAGGGGAATTGTGCGGCGGGCGCGACCATACAACGGTCATGCACGCATGCGAGAGCATAGAAAGCGACATAAAAAAGGACCAGAAGATAAAGGACATGGCCGGGAAACTTACGGCTATGATAAGCGGGGAATAGGGTGTTATCTTCTTGAGATTTTGTTGTGCATAACCTGTTGAGGGTTGTGGGTAATCCGGTCCGGTTTTGGGTTTAAGCACCGAATAAAATCGTTGTGGTATCAACCTGTGTATAATTAACCGGCAGGTTTCCCGCGCAACGATAACAGGTTAAAGGAGTTTCGGATATATACACAAATCAACACCTGTTACTACTACTATTATTAATTAAATTAATAAAGAAGGAGAAGAGATGGAAGCCAAATTAACGCGAGACTTGCTCCAAAAAGGGATACAAACGGTCCAAAACGCCGTATCCCAAAAAAGCGGGCTGCCCATACTATCTAATATATTGTTCGAGGCTTCCAAAGACAAGATAAAGCTCATCGCCACAGACCTCGAGATAGGGGTTATATGCAAGATAACCGGCGTAGACATACAGGAGGACGGCAGCATATCCGTCCCGGCCAAAAAAATGAGCGATATAGTAAAAGAGCTGCCGAACAGCGAGATACATCTGTCAGCAAAAAAGAACAACCAAGTGGTGATAAAATGCGAAAAATCCATTTTTAAGATAATGGGCCTGCCCAAAGACGAGTTCCCAAAGGTCCCGGAACTTTCTGACAAAGACTCAATAACCATACCGCAGAAACAACTCAAGACGATCCTGAACTCCACCGCGTTCGCGATATCAAAGGACGAGACGAGGTACGTCCTGAACGGCGTCCTGTTCGCTATCGGCGACAAGAAGTTAAAAGTGGTAGCTACCGACGGCCGGAGGCTGGCGATGGTAGAAAAGGACCTGCCGAAACAGGCGGGATTTTCAAGGAAAGTAATCGTGCCGGCAAAGGCCGTCGCGGAGATAATGAGGATTTTGAAGGAAGACGGGGACGTAAAGATATCGTTCAGCGAGAACCAGGCGGCTTTCGAGCTGGATGATTCAACGCTCATAACGAGGCTTATTGAGGGCGAGTATCCGAACTATGAACAGGTGATCCCGAAACAGGGCCAGGATAAGATGAAGCTCAGGAAGGACGGTTTTTACGCGGCGGTGAAAAGGGCGAGCCTGTTGACAACCCCGGACTCTCAATCAATAAAACTGGATGTAAGCAAGAACAAGGTGGTGGTATCCAAGGCCTCGCAGGACGGCAGCGAATCGCGTGAGGACGTCGACTGTGAATATGCGGGCGAGGAACTGACGATAGGGTTCAACCCGGGCTACCTTTTGGACCCGCTTAAAAATATCAACGAAGAAGAGATAGTGTTCGAATTCGCCGGCCAGGACAAGAGGGGCGTCCTGAGGGCGGAAGGCGGCGACTATATCTATATAGTCCTGCCGGTGAGGATGGACTAAATAGTGAAAGCCAGGCCCACCGCGATATCTGAAGCGATGGAGGCGGTCCTGAGGGGGCTCGGAGGAGGAAGGGGCCCGCAGGCCGGCAGTGTCAGCGCGGCGTGGGCTAAGGCAGCGGGAGAAGACGGCATGAAGCACACGAAGCCCGTGGATATAAGGGACGGCGTGCTTATCATCCATGTCGATTCGTCCGGATGGCTGCATAAGCTTACGATGGAGAGGATACGTTTGTTATCGAAGATAAAAGAAGCGATAGGGGAAGACCTAGTAAGGGATATTAAACTCAGGATAGGGGAGATATAGGCATATGCCAAAGAACGAAAAGTATGACGCAGGTACGATACAAGTCCTCGAGGGCCTCGAAGCGGTAAGGAAGAGGCCGGCGATGTATATCGGCGACACGGCTATCGGGGGGTTCCACCACCTCGTATACGAAGTCGTGGACAATTCGATAGATGAAGCGATGGGAGGCCACTGCTCTACGATATCTGTCGTAGTCCACAAGAATAACAGCGTGACGGTCGTTGACGACGGCCGAGGGATACCGGTCGATATGCATGCTACGGAGAAGAAATCAGCCCTAGAAGTAGTGCTCACGAAACTGCATGCCGGAGGCAAGTTCGACCACAAGAATTACAAGGTATCCGGCGGCCTGCACGGCGTCGGTGTCTCGGTCGTGAACGCGCTTTCGGAATGGCTTGAGGCCGAAGTGCGCAGGGACGGCAAGGTGTTCCACCAAAGATATGAAAGGGGCAAGCCCGTATCAAAAGTCACCGTCGTAGGCAAGTCGAAGACGACCGGCACCAGGATAACGTTCAAGCCCGACAACGAGATATTCACCGGCAAGCCGGAATACAGTTTTGATACCCTCTCGAACAGGCTGCGCGAACTCGCCTTCCTGAACAAAGGGCTGAGGATAGACCTTAAGGACGAGAGGACGAACAAGGAGAATTCGTTCAAGTTCACCGGCGGTATCGAGTCGTTCGTGGAATTCCTCAACAGGAACAAGAACCCGCTCCACAAGAAAGTCGTCATGTTCAACGGCGAGAAGGACAGGATACAGATGGAGGTCGCCCTGCAGTATAACGACGGCTACGGCGAGAACCTCTTCTCGTTCGCTAACAATATTAACACGATAGAAGGCGGCTCCCACCTCAGCGGTTTCAAGTCCGCGCTCACGAGGGTCATAAACCAGTACTGCAAGAACAAGGGGCTCTTCAAGAACGAGGAGATCACCCTTTCCGGCGATGACGTGCGCGAAGGCCTGACGGCCGTCATATCCATAAGGATTCCTGACCCGCAGTTCGAGGGGCAGACAAAGACAAAGCTCGGGAATTCGGAAGTCGAAGGCCTCGTCGCGTCGATGGTCAACGAATCGATGAGTACATTCCTGGAAGAGAACCCGTCGATAGGCAACAAGATAGCGGACAAATGCCTTCTCGCGAGCAGGGCCAGGGAAGCCGCAAGGAAAGCCAGGGAGCTTACAAGGAGGAAAGGCGCGCTTGAAGGGGTAGGGCTGCCGGGCAAACTCGCAGACTGCTCGGAAAGGGACCCGCAGATATGCGAAGTCTACCTCGTTGAGGGTGATTCCGCCGGCGGTTCGGCCAAGCAGGGAAGGGACCGCAGGTTCCAGGCCATACTGCCATTGAAAGGCAAGATAATAAACGTCGAAAAAGCCAGGCTCGACAAAGTGCTGGCCAACGATGAAATAAGGACGATGATCTCGGCTATCGGTTGCGGCATAGGCGAGGAGTTTGATATTGCCAAATTAAGATACTCCAAGATAATAATAATGTGCGATGCCGATGTCGACGGTTCGCACATCAGGACGCTGCTGCTTACCTTTTTCTACAAACAGATGAGGTCGCTCCTGGAGAAAGGGAACGTCTTCATAGCCCAGCCGCCGCTTTATAAGATAAAGAGGGGCAAGAGGGAAGAGTATATCCAGACAGAGATCCAGATGAATTCGATGCTCCTGGAGCTTGGGTCCGAAGGGTTAAAGCTTGTGAGGGCAAAAGAGAAGCGGACCTATACGGACACCCAGCTTAAGGACATACTGAACAATCTGGTTGAGCTCGAGGACCTCACGAGCGGATTAGGTAAAAAGGGAGTGAATATTTCAAAATACCTGGTTTCCAGGCACCCAAAGACCAAAAAACTGCCTTTATTTAGGGTAAAAGTGGATGGAAAAGACCAATTTCTCTATAATGACACGGAGCTGGCGAAGTTCATGAAGGAGGAAGAGGAGGAATCCGGCGAGGATGTAGAGATAAAAGAAGAGAACAAGACCGGATCCAACGGGAAGGGAGTAGACCTGCTGGAGATCTATGAGGCGGAAGAGATAGAGAAGTGCCTGGCGAAACTGGAAAAGCTGGACCTGTCCGCAAGCGAGTATATCTACCAGCCGGCCGAAGAGAAGCCAAAAGAGAAGCAGAAGGCGCCGTTCAAGCTGACTAGCGAAGAGGACGACCTGGAGTTTAATTCGCTGAAGGAGATCCTGGAACACATAAGGAACCTCGGCAAGAAGAGCATGAGCATACAGAGATATAAGGGCCTCGGCGAGATGAACCCGCAGCAGCTGTGGGAGACGACCATGGACCCGGAGAAGAGGACGCTGCTTAAGGTCACGATGGAAGATGCCGTCGAGGCGGAAG
>JAKLIT010000140.1 GCA_022709465.1 Candidatus Omnitrophota bacterium
TTACGGCTTTTGTCTTCTTTGAAAGAGCCTTCTTAAGCAGAGAACAGTCGATATTGTACGAGGGAAGACTTACGTCCACGAACACCGGTACCGCTCCATACTGTATTATAGGGGTCACCGTGGTAGGGAAGCCCGCGGCCACGGTTATGACCTCGTCGCCGGGGCCGACGCCGCAGGCCTTCAATGCCAGGCAAAGTGCTTCCGTGCCGGACGCCACTCCCGCGCCGAAACGCGTCCCGCAATAACCCGCGAATTCCTTCTCGAACCCCCTTACCTGCTCCCCAAGGATATACGAGCCGGAGAGCATCACCTTACCGGCAGCGATGCTCGCCTGCCGCCCGATCACGGCGTACTGTTTTTTAAGGTCGACGAACTTTACCGGTCTTAGTCTTTTCATTTTATTCCAGGTAGTGTTTGATGTTCTTTTTATAATAAACCATCATCCTGCGAAGGCCTTCCTCGTACCCGACCTTCGGCTCCCATCCCGTCGCATCCCTGAACTTGTCGAAAGAGGCGTAATAATGGCCTATATCTATCTTCCTGCTCTCCTTAGGGAACGGTATGAGCCTGTACTTCCCGCCGCGGTTTATCTTTATAAGTAGTTTTGCTATCTCCTCAAGCGTGATCGGCGGGTGGTTGCCGAGATTGAATATCTTCCCGTTCAGGTTGTCATTCTCCGCGCAGATAAGCAACGCATCCACGACATCGTCGACATAGTTGAGGTCCCTGAGCTGCCGGCCGTCGCCGAATATCCTTATCTCCCTGCCTTCTATAACCTGCCTTACGAACCAGCCGATGAAACCCTGCCTGCTGTGTTTCATCAGAAGTCGCGGGCCGAAAGTGTTGGTCATCCTGAGGCTCACCGTCTTTATGCCGTATACCGAATTATACAGGACGTGGTACCATTCACCGGCGAGCTTATTGACGCCGTTGATATCGACGGGATTAAGCGGATGCCTTTCGTCCACCGGCAGGTATTCGGGCCTGCCGTAAACCTGCCTCGTGCTCGCGTATACGATCTTGATGCCCGGGTTATATTTCCTGCATGCCTCGAGTATCGACAGCTGGCTCCTCGCGTTTATGTCGAGGTCAGTATACGGGTCGACCATGCTGTCTATATGGCTTACCTGCCCCGCGAGATTGAACATTATGTCCTTACCCCTGACGAGGAAGTTCATCGAATGCTCATCGCGGACATCCGAGAAGTTGACGAGTACTTTTTCGGAGATATCCTTGATATTGAAAAGGTTGCCTCCCGTGTCCCTTACCATGGAGTCGACAAGCGTTACCTTCGCGCCCTTCGATACGAGGCATATGGCAAGGTTGCTGCCTACAAACCCCATCCCACCGGTTATCAGAACGTTCTTCCCGCGAAAGAACCCGTCCGGCATGCGTCTTCTCATCTGCCACCTTCCTCTTTTTTAGCGGCGTACGTGTCGCGTATGACATATTGCGGCGTCTGGTTGCCGGCCATGAACTGTTTGCCGAGGTATTCCCCTATGACCCCGAGCATCAGCATCTGCAATCCCGAGAACATGAGTATCGCGACGAATATCGAGGTTATCCCCATGGGTACCGACGGGTTGATGAGCCGCTCTATGACCGCCTGTATGCTAAGCACGGCCCCGAACAGGAAGAATATGAAACCCATGAACGTGCTGACCCTTAGGGGATAGATGGAAAAATTCACGAACATGTTGAGCCAGAGCCTTATAAGTTTCCTGATCGTGTAGCCCGACCGCCCTTCCTTCCTTTTTTCGTGTTTTACGAGCACTTTCCCGATATTCCGCGTAGTCCTAAGCACAAGCCCGTCGATATACGGGTACGGCCCCTTATATTTTATTATCTCATTTACAGTAAACCTGTTCAGGCACTTAAAGCTCGAAAGATAAAGGTCCCTCGGCTTATTTAGAAGGAAGCATGCAATAATGTCGTTGAAACTGCTGCCTATGTTCCTGAAGGCCGAATGGTACTTCTTGTCGTAATAGCTGTATACCACGTCATAACCGCCGTCTACGGCCTTATCGACCATTTTCTTGATCTCTTCGGGAGGATTCTGGAAATCGTCGTCTATTATGACGGCATAATCGCCCGACACTTCATTCAATCCCGCAAGGACCGCATTATGCTCACCGAAGTTTTTCGCTAGTCTCGTATATTTTACTATTGCAGGGTGTTTCCTGAACGCCGCGAGGCATTCCTCATGGCTGTTATCGGTGGAACCGTCGTTGACGAGCACGATCTCGAGCCCCTCTTTCCCGTGCAGGTTCCTGACCAGCTCATCGACCAGCCTGCCGACGGAACGGCCTCCCTGGTATACGGGTATGACCACGCTTATCTTCATTCGGCACCTCTCTTTTTTTCCGCGTTCATTCCAAGTGTCTGCTCGGCCACTTGACCGCAAGGCTCCTGTTCATATATTTCGTGTAATGCGCCAGCTTATCTGCCTTCATCATCCCTGATATCCTGCTGTCCTCTGCGCAGAAATCATAACCGTCCCATTCCGCGCCGGACATGCCCTCTACCTTCTCCACGAGTTCCCTGTATGCCCCGGACGCCTCATTCCCGATCATGCTGTTCAGGTACCAGTTGAAACAGACCTGCACCTTCCTGAGGAATAGGCGGTAATCTTCGGGGAATCTCAGGCATGTGAACGAATCGTAATTATCAAGCTCTTCCTTCGCCTGCGTATCGATAAGCCCGAGGCCTTCGCAGAAGCCGTATATCGGCGTGTTCTTGAACGGGTAGAACGTCATGACCTTTACCGTGTCCGGTATTATCTGCGCGTTAAGCTTCAGCGTCTCGATGACTTCCTCTTTAGTCTCCGTGGGCAGTCCTATCATGTTGAAAGAGCTTGTCATCATATCGAGCTCTTTGTTTATCCTGAAGGCCTCCAATACGCTCCTGTTCGGGACCGGGCGCTTCATTACCTCTTTCTTTACGCGCTCGCTGCCGCTTTCGATGCCGAACCTCACGTCGTCGCATCCGGCTTCCTTGAGTAACCTCGCCTTTCTTTCGTTATACGAGGCTGGGTTCACGTTGCACATAAAAGGAAGCCCCACTGCCTTTTTATATTCCCCGCACAATTTGGCGAGGTATTTCTCGTCGGTAATGAAATTATCGTCTATGAAAGCGACCTTCTTCACCTGCGGGTGCTTCGAGACCGTATCCTTTATCTCCGCGGCCGCCTTGACAGCGTCCTTGAACCTTACGTAATCGTTTAGCCCGACCCGTCTCTCGCAGTAGTCACGGTACTTCTTCACATACGAGTCGTTTATGCAGTAACTGCACTGGTAGACACAGCCCCTGCCTACCATCGTCTCGAGCTGGTAATTCTTCAGCGGCAGTATCCTGTCCAGGTCGAAGATCTCCTTATCGTCCGGGGGCAGGTCGTATAAGCTCTTGAACGGGCGCAGCTTGTTCTTTATGACCGTATTGCCATGCCGGACCCATATATTCCTTATGCCGTCGTACTTCTTCCCCAA
>JAKLIT010000141.1 GCA_022709465.1 Candidatus Omnitrophota bacterium
TGCGAAATTACCTGGTTGTCTTTTTCCTCATCCCTATCAATCCCGCCAATCCCGAACCGAGAAGCAACAGGCTCGCGGGTTCCGGTACGGCCTGCGCGTCCATGTCATCCCAGCCGATAGAACCGCTGTTCGCCGTCGCGCCATTCGCGTCGGTAAGGTTCAGGACTATACGGCCCTTATCCGCGCCGGTCGGGGCAACGAACGTCCCAGACAGCGACTTCCATGTATTGACCGCGTCCGTCCCGCTGACGAACCGCCCGATCTCGTTCTCGGAAAGTTTCGTGTCCGCGTTGAACCATTCGACCTTGAAGATACCGTCCCAACCGACAGGAGCGTCGGCTGAAGGGGCGTAAGCGAAACCGCTCAGGTTATACTGGGTACCGGATGTGACGGTAAAGTCCTGGTATGTACCTGTATCATCAGACCATGACTTTATGCCTCTCGCGCCGCCCGAGGTATGGTTGTAATCATTGTGATACCAACCGCTGCTGCCCCACCTTGTCCAACCGTCTATGACGGTCGCCGCATCCCCGTAGTAACCCATAGTGCCGCTTTCAAAGTCCCCGTTGGTCAACAGGTTGGCGAAAGCATCCGACGGCACTACGGTCAAAGCTACTGCCGCTACCAATACCGCTACAAACACGTTCTTCATACTGCACCCTCCTTTCCCTGGTTTATGCCCACGTGTGCATTGATGGGCAAAAAAATATCACTTTTCCGTTGATTCGCGTACTATAAGCCTCGCGCGAAGGGCGACCTCCTCTATCGGCCTCTTGGGGTTCTCTATGAGGTTGAGCATCGTGTCTATCGCCTTGCCTCCGATGTCCTCAAGAGGGAACCTCAGGGTCGTCAGGGACGGCTTCAGGAATTTTGCGCCCTCCCAATCGTCGAAACCCATAACCGCTATATCCTGAGGGATCTTTAAACCCTTGTCCTGCGCCGCTTTTATGGCACCGGCCGCCATCTCGTCGTTGGCGCAGATCATCGCGTCCGGTTTTGACGGGAAGCACAGTATCCTCTTCATCTCTTCGTACGCCTCATGGAAGAAAAAATCCGCGTTCCCGGTAAAATTCTCGTCATACTCAAGCCCGAACTTCTTCAGGGCGTTCTTATAGCCCTCGGAACGGCCTATGCCGTCAACCGACATGAGCCCGCCGTTCATCATGCCTATCTTCTTATGGCCGAGGTTGACAAGATGGCCGACCGCCTGCTGCATAGCGTCGTCGTTGTCGAGGCTGATATTGTTCACTTTCTTAGTCCCGAGATACTTATCGATAAAGACCAGCGGAACGCCCTCTTTCTGAAGTTCTTTTACGTTATCGGGGATATCCTTATGGTACGCGACGTTATAGATTATCACGCCGTCAACGAGCCAGTTCCTGACTATCTCACTGCACGACAGCCCCTCATCGGCCCAGTAATCGGTCGAGAAGAGCATCAGCGCGTAATTGTTCCTCCTGCAGGTATCGGTGATGCCTTTCAGTATGGGCAAGACATGCGGGTGGAGGTCGGGCGCTATTATCGCGAAAGAGCGCGTCTTCTTCCTTACAAGACTGCGGGCGATCAGGTTCGGCTGGTATCTCATCTCGCTTATGACCTGGAGCACTTTCGTCTTGGTCTCCTGGCTTATCGCAGGGTTATTGTTAATGACCCTGGAAACCGTCGAATGCGTCACTCCGGCGCCTCTTGCTACATCTACTATTGTAGGTCTCTTCTTCATTTTGTTCACGTGTGCATATTATACCCTATCACGGCTTTGTGTCAAGATAATTAAAATGCTATTTTTGGGGAAATTCTTGTATCAAAATCTATATCTCGCCTCAGCCCAACCGGTATGCGCGGCGAAGTCCTCTTTGTATTCAAAGTCATAATTCGTCTCGAGGCTCCAACTGCCCTTTGTTATCAGGGCAAGTTTCGCGCCGACATTAAGGGCGTTCTGTGCCGGCTTGAATCCCTGCGTCGCGAACGAGCCGCCTCCTCCCGAGAATGTCGAGGTCGTCTCCTGCCTGTCCCCGATAAAATCATGGAGCCATCTGACATGCACCTCGGGAACAACCGTGCCGCATTCGGCCTCGAACGCGCGGTCGAACTTAACGCCGAGGCCCGACTGAAGCATATCGTAGTTCTGGCTGTTCACGCCCAGGTCCAGCGCGCCCGCGCCCGTCTCGGTATAACCCTCGAGATGCAGCCGCATATACTGCAGGGAGGCGACAGGAGTTATGTTGACAGGCTTGGCCTTGAACGTATAACCGCCGTCGAATAAAACGGAATACTGCTGTCCGTCGTAATCGGCGTCCGCGGTCCTCGTTATGGTGCCAACCGCTATATGCCTCTTGCCCTCGTACTTGTTATAAGCGAACGAGAAGGCGCCGTTCAGGTAATACGGGCGTTCGGGGTCTATATAACCGGCATACAACGTGCCCTGATAGCTGTCTATGTCGGTCTTGCCGCTGTTGTCCTTGGAATTGATTCCGGTCGCCGCGTAGCCGCCGCTTAACCCGAGGCGGACCCTGTCGTTGAAGGCCGGGATGTCCGCGCCGAGCGCGGTTCCCCAGACAGTCGCGCGGTATCCGTTGCTCGTGCCGCGCGGTTTCTGCTTCACATATTCGCCGAAGCCCTGGCCCCACGCCTCAAGGCCGCTCTTTCCGCCGCTTCCCGCCGAGACGCCGGTCTCATGCGATTCACGTGCATCCGCGAAAAGCCCCTCGAGCCTGGCCATGAACGTACCTATAAACTGGTTGAAGGTAATGCTGCTTCCGTCAAGGATTCCCCTGTCGACAACAGCGGAAAAAGTATCAAGAGCCTGGCCGACTTCGGGCGCATCCATATCCTCAAGCGTATTGAGTACGTTTAACATGTCGCCGGACGGATCCGTGATATTATCGAGGACCGCGCCGACAGCGGCCGCATTGCCATTTGTCGCCTCTCCAGCGAAACCCATACCGGCTCCGGAACGGTTAACGGTCAATATCAAGTCGCCGCCTACGCTCGAACCCACGAGCCTGTACTTGGAGCTTCCCGATGCTATCGTCGCCGGTACGTTCACGCCTGCGCCTCCCGCCCCGTCTATGACCTTAAAGGCGGTGTTGTTCGGCATATATCCGCTTATCGAAACATTGACCGCGCTTGCCGCAGACACGACGGCATCAGATATCGATACTATATTACCAAAGCTTGAGGCAGACGCCGCGGAAAGTTTCAATGTGGAGCCCGCAGCCTGGGTATAGACCCCGTCAACGTTCAGGGTAGACGATCCTATGTCCAGCGTCGCGTTATTTGTAACAGCTCCCGTTCCGAGGGCGCGCGCATTACCGGCCTGTAGTGTGCCGCCGTCGATTATCGTGCCGCCGGTATAAGTGTTGGCTCCCGTCAATATCAATGTGCCGATACCGTCCTTGGTCAGGCAGAATTTGCCTGCGCCTCCGTCAGCGACCAGCCCTGAGAATGTCGTCGAGGTCCCGCCGCCATATCC
>JAKLIT010000142.1 GCA_022709465.1 Candidatus Omnitrophota bacterium
TTCTTCGATTTCGCGTATGCGGGAGGGTCGAGGATTATAAGGTCGAACTGCCTGCCCTCTGCCTGGTAAGCCCTGAGCACTTCGGGTACCTTCCCCTCCTTTACCGCGATATTCCCGATCCCGTTGAGGGCCGCGTTCTCCTTGATCTTCCCGAGGGCCTGCCCCGACGAATCGACCGCAGTGACATCATCGGCGCCGGATGCCGCGTGGAGCGAGAAGAGCCCCTGGTACGAGAAACAATCGAGCACGGACCCCCTCGAATATCTTTCGACGGCAATATGGTTCTCCCGCTGGTCGAGGTAAGCGCCCGTCTTCTGCCCGTTCATTATATCCACTATGTACCTTATCTTCCCTTCGCGGACCTCGACGCCCCCGGCGGGCGGTTCCCCGTAGAGCACCCCCTTCGATTCTTCCATTCCTTCGAGCTTTCGTGTCGCTGAGTCGTTGCGCTCTATTATCGACTTCGGCTTCAGCAGTTCCACGAGCGTGTCCGATATCTGCCGTTTGATCCTGTCCATCCCGAGGCAGAGCGTCTGCACCGACAGGTGTCCCGCGTAGTTGTCGATGATGAGCGACGGCAGGCCGTCGGCCTCCGAATGGGCGAGCCGGTAGGCGTCCGCGTCCGTTATACCGCTCCTGGCCGCTATGCTTTCGGATATCCTCCTGCGCCAGAACGCGGCATCGACGGGAACATCCTCGCCGGTGATAATGCGCAGCGCGATCTTCGACTTCGCGTTGAAAAATGCCTTGCCGAGGAACTTCCCGCGGTTATCTTCGACGGCCACTATGCCGCCCGAGAGCAACGGGTCGAATTTCTCGATGTCATCGATGTAGACCCAGGGGTGGCCGGTCCTGTTCCACGCGGTCCCCTTCTTGGTGAGCTTCACTGAGGCGCTATCCATACGCCGATTCTAACAGCGCATCGAAGATATGTCAATGCCGGCGGGTTATGCTATAATATCGCCGTTATGGATAAAAAAGGGAAGATACGCCAGAGCTTAAAGAATTCGTTCATAGACGGCGCGTTCTGTTCGGCGTTCATAGGTTTCACGGAACAGTATATAACGCCGTTCGCGGTCGCCCTGAATGCCACGACCGGCCAGATAGGCATGCTGACCGCCTTCCCTAACCTCATCGCGTCGCTGATACAGCTGAAATCCGCCGATGTGACCGAACACCTGAAGAGCCGCATGAGGATAATAACCATATTCGTCTTCTTCCACGCGCTCATGTTCCTGCCGATCGCGCTGATACCGCTGGTATTCGGGGAGAACAGGGTCTTCTGGCTCATCATATTCGTCACTATGGCCGCGTCGTTCAACGCGTTCCCGGGCCCGGCGTGGACGAGCCTAATGTCGGACCACATTCCCCGGCGCAGCAGGGGCAGGTATTTCGGATGGCGCAACAGGCTGCTCGGGGTGATAACGATAACCTGCGCGTTCCTCGCCGGATTCATACTCAACATCTTCGGCAAGGACAAGCTGACCGGTTTCATGGTGATACTCGGCCTCGCGTTCGCGGCAAGGTTCACGTCGTGGTACTTCCTCAAGAAGATGTACGAGCCACCGATAAAGATCACGAGGGAACACTATTTCACTTTCTGGGATTTCGTGAAGAGGGTCAGGGAATCAAATTTCGCGAAGTTCGTCTTCTATGTCGCGAGCATAAGTTTCGCGGTCAACCTCTCCGGCCCGTTCTTCGCGGTCTATATGCTCAGGGACCTTAACCTCAGTTACGCGACCTATACCGTCATCGCGATAAGCCCCACGATAGCGACCCTGCTGACGATGGGCATATGGGGCAGGCACGCGGATGTCGTCGGGAACATGAAGATAATACGCCTTACGTCGTTCTTCATCCCGATCGTCCCGGTGCTGTGGCTCTTCGGCCAGAACGTCGCGTACCTGGTCATAATACAGGTATTCGCGGGGTTCGTCTGGGCGGGATACAACCTCTCGGTCTTCAATTTCGTCTACGATGCGGTAATGCCCGAGAAGAGGACGAGGTGCGTCGCGTACCTTAACGTGATAAACGGTACATCGATATGCGCGGGGGCGCTCCTCGGAGGCATCCTCGCGGTGAACCTCCCCCCGCTATTCGGATACAGGCTCCTGGCGCTCTTCGCGCTCTCGGGCCTGCTGCGCGCGATATTCTCTATGTCGATCCTTCCGCGGATAAAGGAAGTCAGGAGGGTCGAGAGGATAAAAAGCTTGGACCTGTTCTTCAGCGTGACGCGTATCCGCCCTATAGAGGTCGAAGGCGAGAAGGATATCTAGAAAGGGTCGTCGATCTCCAGCAGGAACTCCCATACCGCGCGGGCCCTCTGGTATTGTTCCGGCTTGGACGGCCTCGGCGTGTGCCCGCCGTTGTGCCATGCCTCGGGAGTGTTGAACCAGTAGGCGCTCTTTTCATGATCGTAGACCATGTAATAACACCCGTATGCCGTCTTTAAGGCCTCCTCTTTCAGGCCGAGGCGGTACATCGTCGCCGCGAGGAAATATGTTGAGCCGGGCCAGATCTCTTTGGCCATGTTAATATCGATGTCGGTGCCGTCCGCGTTCTTGCTGTTCATTGCGCCGCAGTCGCCGATACCGTCGCCGTTATAGTCCTCCAGCGGCACGACGCACATCTCGTAGACCTTCTTAAGGTATTTGACCATCCTGTCGCGCGGCAGGATATCGTCGAGCCTCATAACCTCGCAGAACCTCTGGCCGTTCAGGCCGTCGGCCATTATCGCGTCCGAGTGTTTCCCGGCGGTGTCTATGCGGTAATACTGCTTCTGCTCCGACCAGAGCTGAGCATCAAGGTTCGCCTTCGCCTTGTCGAGGATCGTAATGACTTCCTTTATTATATCGTCGTCCTCGACATACGCGAGCTTCTCCATCGCCTCAAGCGCGCCGACCCAAAGCCCTCCGCAGAGCAGGCTCGTGCCGTAAAGCCCCCATGCGTCGTAAGTGTTATCGGAGCCGCTGTTGTTCGGCAGGCAGTCCCCGTCGGTATCCTGCGATTTCATGTATTCGTAGGTCATCTTGACCGCGGGCCAGCAGTAATCGAGGAACGCGCGGTCCTCATGCGCATAGTAATACCTCGCTACCTGCTGTATGAACTTCGCGTGCAGGTCCTTCCAGTGCAGTTTGTTCGTGCCGTATGTGTCGAACTTGAAGAACGGGTCCTCCGTCGGCACGCCAAAGTCGTGCGGCGTCTGGTGCAGCGCGTCGAAATGCACGATGCCGTCGGCAACACACCTGAGGATGTCCTTCTCTATCTCCGGCCAGAACTTAAGCGTAAGTATCTGGCAGTAATGGCGGACATCGAACGTCTCGCAGTAAGGATAACCTATCGACTCCATCACGAAGAACTTATGGTCTTCCTCGTGCAGGCCCATATATTCCCTGTCATGCCCGGACTTGAGGCCCGACTCATAAAAAGTCCCGCCGAACTGCGTATAATACAATTCGTTGA